>CAMVNL010000118.1 GCA_947168785.1 uncultured Clostridia bacterium
GAGAAGCAGGCGCCCACCTCCCGCAGCAGCTCGATATAGTTGAGCTTCAGCAGCCAGTCGGCGTTGTTGACCATCATGGCCTTGCCCTCGCCGAACTCGATGAACCGCTCCATCTGCTTTTTGAAGCAGTCGCAGTTGTGCTGAATGGTCTCCGGCGTCATCATGGAGCGCATATCCGTGCGGCCGCTGGGGTCGCCGATATAGCCGGTGCCGCCGCCAATGAGGGCGATGGGCCGGTTGCCCGCCATCTGCAGCCGCTTCATCAGGCACAGCGCCATAAAGTGGCCCACGTGCAGCGAATCCGCCGTGGGATCGAACCCGATATAAAAGACCGCCTTGCCGGTATTGACCAGCTCGCGGATCCTTTCCTCATCGGTCACCTGGGCGATCAGGCCCCGGGCCTTCAGTTCCTCATAAATTCCCATATGAAAAATCTCCTTGTTTATCCGAAAATCAGTTTGGCGGCCAGCACGTCAAAAATAACGATGAAGCCCACCAGCAGATCCACCGCAAAGGCGGCGATCAGCAGTTTTTTATTGATCTGAGGCAGCTCTCGCTTTTCCGCGGAGAGCACGCCCCGCATCCACAGCAGCAGGATCACGGGCATGGCGTAGACCATGATTTTCAGCACCGTGAACAGCGGCGACGAGATGGTGACGGAATAATTGGTCACGCCCTGCGAGGCCATCTCCGCCTGAGCGCCGGTGAACATCATGCTGCGCACCGTCAGACAGACGAAATACAGCACCGTCCAGACGCCGTAGACCGCCAGATTCAGCACCGTCGTCACAAACGAGAAGCGGCTTTTGCCGCCCTTGGTGGTTTTGACGGGCTGCTCCGCCTTACGGGCTTTCTTCTCCTTCTTCCTCCCGTGAGCGCCGGTGACCCGCGGGTCGTCCAGATCGGGATACAGTTCGGGGTTCGGCACCGCGTTCTGCCAGTCGCCGCCCATATAGCCGGAGGAAGCTTCCGCATAGGCAGCCTGTTCCGCATGAACGGCAGACGCCGCATAGGGGGCGGGGCCGCCGTAATAGACCGGCTCCGCATAGAGGGCCTGCGTATCATAAGACGGACCGTAGGCAGGCGGTTCCGGCTGCGCAGCGGGAGCGTTATCATTGGCCGGCGGAAGGTCGTTCCGCGCTTCATACATGGGTTCCGTCTGTTCCGGGGGCATAAACACAAAGCCGCTTTCCGGCGCGGCGCCGGGCTGCGCGGCAACGGCAAACGGGATCCCCTCTTCCTCAGCGGATGCGCCGACAGGCGCCTCATCCCCGACGGAAGGGACCTCCTGTTGCGGCCGGTCCTCCGGCTCGCCGGTCAGACGGCGGTTCAGATCGGTCAGATAGGCGTTGATATTTTTCAGATAATCGTCAAGCGATTCGCTGCCGCCGCGACGAAAAACGTCCTCCGCCTCCCGCGCCAGCTCCGGGCGGAAGACACGGCCCTGCGGGGATGCGCCCGCCGGCCGGTCATTGGCGGGTAAGCCGTCCTGATTCACCTGTGGGCACCTCCTTCGCGGCAAATGCCGCCGTTCAAAAGTGATGATCCTGCGGGATGGGCGTTATCAGAAGCCGAAGATCGCGCCGGTTCCGTAGGTGAGCACGGACATGATCACGTCCGCGATAAACACGCCCAGGGCCACGATGGGCAGCGCCTTTTTGAATTCGATGTTCAGCAGCGCCGCAAACAGCGAGCCGGTCCAGCCGCCCGTGCCGGGCAGCGGAATGGCGATAAACGTCAGCAGGCCCCACTCTTTATAGCGCAGCACCTTTTCCTGATTCTTCGCGGTCTTGCCCTCCAGCTTTTCAATGAAGCCGGTGAGGATATTGTGGGATTTCATGAACGCGAAAATCTTTTTGATGAATAAGATGATAAAGGGCATGGGCAGCATATTGCCGAGATAGCACAGGGCAAACGCCTTGAAGAAATTGACCTGAAAGGCCTTGGCGATGATCATGCCGCCGCGGCACTCAATGATCGGCAAGAGCGAAGCGAGGAACGCGATGACTTCTCCCCCCACGCCTTTACCGGAAAACAGATCCATGAACCATTGCGCAAAATGCTCTGTCATATGAGTCTCCTTACACTCCGCCGCGGCAAACCAGCGGCCGTTCTGATCAGGCTTCTTCGGAAGCCACGGGGCCGATCCCGTGCTCCTCCATATATGCTTTGACGGATTCGAGAATCTCCTTATCGTTCTCGAATTTCAGCATATCATAGGCTTCTTTGTACCGCAGCCAGATGTAATCCTCGATCTCTTCCCGCTGGATCACGGTCTGGGTATCCTCCGTGGAGGCCAGAAACACCTCCACACGTTTTTCGATTTTTGACCCGATGCGGTACTGGGATTCCGAACAGAAGCCCTCATAGATATGGATATGAATGCCGGTCTCTTCCAATACCTCGCGGATGGCGGTCTCTTCTCTCGTTTCGCCCTTTTCCATGTGGCCCTTGGGGAAGCCCCAGTGGGTGCTGCGGCGGTTCTTGATCAGCAGGAAGCGGTACTCCCCCTTGATCTGACGGAAGACCACCGCCCCGCAGGAATGCTCGTAGAGGCATTCCAGATTGTAGGAATCCCGCGGCTCGTTGAACGCGAGAACGTCCCGGATCTCGTAGTCGATCCGGCGCATGTTTTTCGGCGCGACCACCAGCGCCGATTTTCTGATATTCTTATAGTGAATGACCGCGATGATTTTCCCCTCAAACACGCGCACGGGATGGTTCACCCCGAGAATATACGCGCCCAGAACGAAGCTGCGCTTCTCATTCTGCACTTCCGCTATTCCGTAATTGATGATATACCTCGTATTCGTGCGCGCGTCGAGATAATTGCACGGCCGGGTCACCTTCACCCTGACCATTTTTCCTAACATTATTCTCTCCGACTTCCAAATGGGCATAAAGCCCATACTCCGGCGGCGGCAAACGCCCGCCGTTATTTCACAAATATAGACCATTATATAAAAGCTTGTCGTTTTTTTCAAGGCTTTTTTAAACATTTGAAAATATTTCATGTCGCCGGCGGGCTTTTTTCAGTTTTTTTGCAAATATCCTGTTGTAATATGTTATGCAATCGATTAAAATAGAAAAAAGATGATCGAAATATATGAAAAAGGTCTGATCCACCGATATGGCAAACGATATTTACTTCGGCAGCAAGCGCCCCCCGGCCGCGCAAAACGGCGAGGAGAACCGCGCGCCCGCTGCCCGCGAACCGCAGAACGGCGCCGCATGGTCCCGCTCGGCCCCGGCGCAGACGGACCCGATGAGGGAGAGCATGCGCTCCCTCGGCGCTTCCGCCGCCGGACGGCCACAGACGCCGAACGTTTCCGAACGCCGCCCCGCGGCAGCGCGCAGCCAAAACGGCGGCGCGGCGGCGCCCCACCGCTCCCCCATCGTCCGTGAACGGCCCGGCGACTACCCTTACCGCCCCGCCGCCGGAAACGAGCGGACGGAACCGATGATCGCGGAGCAGATCGACGGCGAGCTGCTGCACCGCGCCCCCACGCAGATCCCCTTCAATTATATCGACACGGAGGACAGCTTTGCCGTCGGAACGGAAGGCGGCAAGCGGCTGTCGGACCGGAAAAGAGAGAAGCTGAAACACAAGAGAATGAAGCAAGCACGCCGCAGCGCGAAGAAGAACGGCCGGCGCAGAAAAAAATCAGGCTTCGGCCGCTTTATCAAGGCGGTATGCTGCCTGCTGCTGGCGGTGATCCTGCTGGTCTCCGGCGCGTCCGTCTACGTCATTTCCGGCTCCGATACCATGCCGATGGCGGCAAACGCCTATGTGGACGAGGGCACGCTGCTGCAAAGCCCCGCCGTCTATAATCTGCTGCTGATGGGCATTGATATGGAGGCGTCCTCCGGCACCTCCCGGTCCGATTCCATGATCCTGCTGTCTATCGACAACGCCCACATGAAGCTGAAAATGACCTCCTTCATGCGGGACAGCTACGTCTATATCCCCGGCCACGGCGAAGCCAAGCTGAACGCCGCCTGCACCTACGGCGGGGCCCAGCTGGTCTGCGACACCATCGAGTACAATTTCGGCATCCGCATCGACGGCTGCGTCAAGGTGGGCTATGAGATCCTAATGGGGCTGGTGGACGGCGTCGGCGGGATCACGGTTCCCGAAGTGGACGCCACGGAGGCCGCCGCGCTGGCGGCGGAAGCGGCCGCCCTCGGCAGGGAGGACATGACCGTCCCCATGGGGACCGACGTTAAGCTCAACGGCTTCCAGACCATGATGTACTGCCGCATCCGCAAAGGGCAGGACGACTTCTACCGCACGGAGCGCCAGCGGGAGGTGCTGGGCATTCTCATCCGGAAAGCCCTGCTGACCAACCCCGTCAAGCTGGCGATGCTGGGCAGGCAGCTGATCGCCAAGGCCCAGTGCAGCATTCCGAAGGCGCAGCTGTTCGCGCTGGTCTTCCGCGTGGCCGCGTGCCTGCCGGGAGGAACCGCCTCCGCCCGGATCCCGCAGGACGGCACCTGGTACGACGATATGCGGAATTCCCAGGCGGTGCTGGTGGTGAACTTTGAAGAGAACAGAACGTTTCTGAAGGATTTTATTTACGGATAACGAGTCGGAAGTGGGAAGTCGGAAGCCGAACGAGGAAATGGCATTTTTCCTTTTCGGGAGACTATTGCAGTGACATTCCCTTCCCATAACGGAACGTCATTCCTTTTGCCGCCCCATTCGATAGGACTTTCGACTTCCCACTGACGACTTCCGACTTATAAAGAAGGAGATACTTTATGGAAAAGCACGCATCCCTGACCCTTGCCTCCGTCTACCGCGTGGGCAAAACGGATCCCCGGATCTTCGGCTCCTTTATCGAGCATCTGGGCAGAGCCGTCTACGGCGGCATCTATGAGCCCGGCCATCCGGCGGCGGACGAAAACGGCTTCCGCAAGGACGTGATCGGCCTGATCAAAGAACTGGACGTCCCGCTGGTGCGCTATCCCGGCGGCAACTTCGTCTCCGGCTATAACTGGGAAGACGGCGTCGGCCCCGTGGCAAGCCGCCCGAAACGCATGGAGCTGGCCTGGGGCACCACCGAGACCAACGAATTCGGCACGGACGAATTCATGCGCTGGTGCAAAGAGGCGAACACCGCCCCCATGATGGCGGTGAACCTGGGCACCCGCGGCGCGGACGCCGCCCGGGAGCTGGTGGAATACTGCAACCATCCCGGCGGCACGTACCTCAGCGACATGCGCCGCAAAAACGGCGCGGCGGACCCCTACGGCGTGAAGCTGTGGTGCCTGGGCAACGAGATGGACGGCCCCTGGCAGATGGGCCACAAGGACGCGACGGAGTACGGCAAGCTGGCCAACGAAGCCGCCAAGCTGATGAAATGGACGGACCCCTCCATCGAGCTGGTGGCCTGCGGCTCCTCCAGCTGGGGCATGGGCACCTTCGGCGACTGGGAGCGCACCGTGCTGGACATCGCCTGGGACAACGTGGACTATATCTCCATGCACCAGTACCACGGCAACGGCGACGACTACCTGGAAAACTTCCTCGCCAAGGGCGTGGAGACCGAGGGCTTCATCAGGAGCGTGATCGCCGCCTGCGACTTCGTGCAGGGCAAGCGCCGCAGCAAAAAACAGATCAACATCTCCTTTGACGAGTGGAACGTATGGTACCACTCCCACGGGGCGAAGTTCGAGAAGTGGTCGAAAGCCCCGCATATTCTGGAGGACGTCTACGACTTCTCCGACGCACTGGTGGTGGGCACCATGATGAACGCCATCCTGCGCCACTGCGACCGGGTGAAGATCGCCTGCCTCGCCCAGCTGGTCAACGTGATCGCCCCCATCATGACGGAGGACGGCGGCCGCGCCTGGCGGCAGACCATTTTCTGGCCCTTCTATTATGCCTCGCAATACGGCAGGGGCTACGCGCTGGAGGGCATTTACGACGCCAGCACCTACGACACCAAGTGGTATGCCGACGTGCCGGACGTGGACAGCGCCGCGGTACTCTCCGAGGACGGCAGCCGCCTGACGGTGTTCGCCGTCAACCGGGATCTGAAGGACAGCGTTCCCTTTACGATGAAGCTGCTGGATTTCGACGGCTTCACCCCCGTGATATACAAAGCGCTGGAGGGCTTCGCGCCGGAGGATATCAACACCGCCGACTGCGAGAAGGTGGCCCCCTGCGACAAAGCGCTGCCCGCCATTGAGGACAGGCGCGCCGTCGTGAACCTCTCCCCCATGTCCTGGAATATGCTCGTGTTTGAAAAACGCTGACCAAACGGCAGACTCGGACTTGATTTTTTCCGACATGCTGTGTATAATGTTAAAAAAGTGAAGAAAAGGAGAAGCAAAACGTATGTCATTCCTGTTCAAAGCGTATTGCAGGGCGTATCAGAAGACGCTGAAGCTGGCGATGAACTTTCTGGACTGGTCCGAGCCGGAGCTGATCCAGGGCGCCGGCGCGGTCAAGCGTCTGCCCGCCGCGGTCAAAGCCAAGAACGTAAACAACGTGCTGGTGGTGACGGACAAGGGCCTGACCGGTCTGCATCTGCTGGACGGCCTGTATGAGAGCCTTGACGCGCAGGGCGTGAAATACACCGTGTACGACGGCGTTCAGCCCAACCCCACCATCGACAACATCGAGACGGCGGTGGAGTTGTATAAGGACAACAACTGCAACGGCATCATCGCCTTCGGCGGCGGTTCCCCCATGGATTGCGCCAAGGCCTGCGGCGCCCGCATCGTGCGGCCGAAGAAATCCGTGCCCGAGCTGCGCGGCCAGCTGAAGGTCCTCAAGAAGCTGCCGCCCCTGTTCGCGGTTCCCACCACCGCCGGTACCGGCAGCGAGACCACCATCGCCGCGGTGGTTTCCAACCCCGTGACCCATGAGAAGAACGCCATCAACGATCCG
>CAMVNL010000119.1 GCA_947168785.1 uncultured Clostridia bacterium
CGGCACTGTGAACAGCGCGGCCGCCGGGGCCATGGACCGGATCCCCACCCAATAGGCCGCGATGAAAAAGAAGTGGGCGGAGAGGAACCCCAGGAAGCCGATGGCGGGGAATACCTTCGTCTGCCACAGATGCAAAAACAGGTCGCCGATCCACGAGGCGAAGAGCGCCGCCAACATCAGCTTGTCAAAGAGCGAAAAGACGCCGGTGCTTACCACGCACAGCAGGCCCACGACAAGATAGCCGGTGGCCGCCACCATTTTGACGAAGAGCGACCGGGGACAGGGACCGTTCCGCTGCTCCTTCACAAAGATCGGCGCCAGCACCATGACGGCCAGACAGACGAGAGCGGTGATGATTCGGTAAAACATGGGGTTACCTCCGTTTCGAGATCTGCGGTAGCGCGGCACCTCAGTGCCGCTGTTGACATATGTTGCTTGAAAAACCCGATTTGACAGTTTCCGTCATTGACTAATTGATACAGGAAAAATCAGGGCTGTCAAAACCGTTGTTTGCATCTGAAGCGGCACTGAGGTGCCGCGCTACGGTGCCGCGCTACGGTTCAGTTCTTTTTCCGTTTCTTAAAGAAATAAACCTGCACAGCCACCACAACGATCACGGCTCCTACGCACAGGGCGATGCGCGGCGCGGTGACGGTACTTCCCGCGCTGCCCTCTTCCAGCGCCCCGTAGTTGGCGTTGATGTCGTCCACCGCCTTTTGCAGGGCGGCGGCGCAGTCGCCGATCTCCCGGTTGGAGACGGAGGCGTCGGACAAGATCCGCTCCGCCTCGGCCTTTGCGTCGGTATAGGCCTTTTTATAATCGTTGAACCGGGGCGAGGCGAATTCCGGCAGCTTCCATTCCGTTTCATAGCGCGCGCACAGGTCGCCCAGACGCGCCCGCGCCGCGTCGTTGCGGGTCAGGTAATCGGCAAACAGCGCGGCTTCGTCCGTGATAATCACGGAGTAGCCCCGGGAAATCAGGTCGTCCCACCATTTTTCGCTGTCTTCCCTTGCGCCGCACAGGCGGGAATCCGTGGGGTCCGCCACGGCGCGAAGGTTCCCCTTGAACCGGCCCAGCACCGTCTGGTGGAAGTTGACCCCGTAGCGGTTGGTGGTCTGAAGCTGCACGCCGGAAAGCCCACCCTCTTTGGCCTGCTTGAGATAGGACCAGACGGAAAAGATCACGTTGCCGCGCTTCACGCCCAGCACCGGCGGCAGGTTTTTCCGGCCCGCCAGGGCGGCCGCGATCTCCGCGGCCTTGGCGTTCACCAGCAGGGCGGTATCGCCGGTTGCATCCTTTTCGGCAAGGTAATCGCACAACTCCGGAAGCAACGATACGTCCGCTTTCAGCAGCAGGGAAAACCCTTCGTTTTTCGCGGCGGCCAGCGCCTGGTCCAGCGTGGGGACCGTCTCTTCGCTCCCCTTCGCCCCGGCCCCGCCGGAATACTCCTTCAGGCGATACGCCGTCAGCTCCGCATAAGAGGCTTCCGCCACGGTCATGATCTCCGGGCAGTCCAGCATCCGTTCCGTGGTGTCGTCCGCGAAAAGGATGAACACGCCGTCGGTGGTCTTTTTCACGTCCGTCAGCACGTACCCGATCCCGGTCTTTCCGGCGGCGACGATCCCCGCCAGTGAATTTTCGGGGTAATCCCGGCGCAGCCCCCGGTTGCTCACGCCCACGATGGGGCCGTCAGGGTCCCGCAGCAAATCGGCGGAAGCGCCCGCAAAAGCGCAGGGGACCAGGCTCACGGCGACCAGCAGCGAGGCCAGCAGAACGGTTAAAATCTGTGTCAGTTTTTTCATGTGAAAGTTCCGTTTCCGATCAAAATAAGATATGCACTATCATAACACTTTTTACGGTTTCATACTACCACACAAAAGTGACAGAAACAAGTCTATTTTTTACAAACGGGCGTGAAAACGGGATTTTTCGGATATGATTTTACGCGTAAATTCAAGAATGATTCTTTACACGGCATACGTTTTGCTGTATAATGATATAATAGAGAAATATGGATCCAAGCGACGACGGAGGGAATGAGAGAAATGTCGTTAAAGAAAAAAGCGGTGGTATCGGCGGCCTCAGCGGCCCTCGATATGATTTTTAAATATTTTGACAAGGATCCCGAAGCCAATCTGGTGAAGATCGTGGAAGGCGCGGAAAAAATCATCGGGGACAGCATTTTCCCCAAGGAGAACTTCGCCAAGCTGAAGGCCGGCGCCGCCGACCCGAACAACATCTACACGCAGCTGGCCAAGGGCATTCTCAACGATATCGACCGGGGCATCGTCAAGCACATGCTGCTGTCCCTGGGCGTGGAGGCCGGTTACTTCGGCACCAAAGAGGTGCGGGCCAACCGGGAGAAGTACGACTGCAATATCCCGTGGCAGATCCTCATCGACCCCACCAGCGCCTGCAACCTGAAATGCAAGGGCTGCTGGGCGGCGGAATACGGCCATCACCAGAGCCTCAGCTTAGAGGAGATGCAGTCCGTCATCAGCCAGGCCAAGGACCTTGGCACCCACTTTTACATGTTCACCGGCGGCGAGCCGCTGATCCGGAAAAACGATATCATCCGGCTGTGCGAAGACAACCCCGACTGCGCCTTTATGGCCTATACCAACGGCACGCTGATCGACGACGCCTTCTGCGAGGAGGTCAAACGGGTGGGCAACCTGGCCTTTGCCCTGAGCATTGAGGGCACGGAGGAGAGCAACGATTTCCGCCGGGGCGAGGGCGCCTACAAGCGGACCATTGAAGCCATGCAGACCCTGAAAAAGCACAAGTGCCTGTTCGGCATTTCCGTCTGCTACACCCGCAAGAACGTGGAATACGTGACAAGCGAGGAATTCATCGACAAGATGATCGCCCTTGGCGTGAAATACGCCTGGTACTTCAATTATATGCCCGTGGGCCACACCGCCGACAAGGAGCTGATCCCCACCCCCGCCCAGCGGAAGATGATGTATTTCTGGCTGCGGAAGATGCGCAACTCCGCCACCGGCAAGCCCATCATGGTGATCGACTTCCAGGATGACGGCGAGTACGTGGGCGGCTGCATCGCGGCGGGCCGCAACTATTTCCACGTCAACTCCGCGGGCGATATCGAGCCCTGCGTGTTCATTCACTATTCCGACGCCAACATCCGCACCCACACGGTGCTGCAGGCGCTGCAAAACCCCTTGTTCACGGAGTACCGCAAGGGCCAGCCCTTCAACGACAACCACCTGCGTCCCTGCCCCATGCTGGAAAACCCCGAAAAGCTGCGGGAGATCGTGAAAAAGACTGGGGCGAAATCCACCAACCTGATCATGGAAGAGGACGTGGACACCCTTTGCGGCCGCTGCGACGAGTTCGCCTACGAATGGCAGCCCGTGGCGGATGAGATCTGGAACACCACCAAACACCCCATTACCCACACCCAGTATTACCGGGATCACGGCAAGGCGAAGAGACAGTAGCACGGCGCTGTTTCAGAGCGGAGAGCGGAGAGCGGAGTTCGGAGATATCCGAAGCAGACGCCACGTGGCACGGCGCCCTGCGCCGTTTCAGAGCGGAGTGTGGAGATATCCGAAGCGGACGCCCCGCAGCACGGCGCCCTGCGCCGTTGTCGCGAAGCGGCGTTGGCAGAAAGCGGCAAGTCGTCCGTCGCGGCCTTACGGCCTGCGCCATGCGATTTCACTCATAATAAAAAAGAAAGCTGAGAGAACATTTTACCGTCCTTTCAGCTTTTTCTTTTTATCATACAACGGTTTGGGCGTTTCACACAGGCCCAGCAGGTAATCGGCGGAGAGGTTGAAGAACACCGCCAAGGTTCTGAGATCCTCAAGGCTCGGTTCACACTTTCCCGTTTCCAGATAGGAGATTTTTCGCTGGGTCATATCCACCGCCCTGCCGAGATCGGTCTGCGACAGGTCCATATCCTCCCGCAGGTTGCGCAGCGTCGTGCCGAACGTGTTTTGCATTTTCCATCACCGATGTTATCATACAATAGACAGTTTTTATCTATTGACTTTTAGATAAAAAATTGTCTATCATTACAATAAGGTCAGATTCACCTCAAAATAATTATAAAATAATCTTGCTGATGAGCAGACTTTAATCATTTAATAAAATACTCCCGAATCCATACTGTGACATGGGTTCGGGAGTATTATTTTGCATATATAACCGCAAGCTATCGTTATTACCCCTGATATCACACGGATAGCAATCCCGCGTCCAGCACGAACTGGCTGCCGGTGGCGTAGCGGGCGCGGTCGCTGGCCAGGTAGAGCACCAGCTCGGCGGTGTCCTCCGGCTCGATCCACGGCACGGGCAAAAGGTTCCCCGCGCTGGCCTCGGCGATCTCCTCCGGGGTCTTGCCCTCCATGGCGGCAAGGCCGTCGTTCATGGGGGTGTTCACGCCAGTGGGATGGATGCTGAGCACCCGGATGTTATAGGGCGCCAGCTCGATGGCCCACGCCTTGGTCAGGCCCGTCAGGCCCCATTTGCTGGCGGTGTAGTGGCTCAGGCGGTTGCCGCCCCGCAGCCCCATGACCGAGGAATTGTTGATGATGACGCCGCTCTTTTTCTCCATCATGTAGGGGACCACCCGGCGGGTCACCAGGAAGGGTCCTTTCAGGTTGATGTCGATCATGGCGTTCCATTCCTCGTCGGTCATCTCATGCACCTTCGCATAGGCGCAGATGCCCGCGTTGTTGAACAGGATATCAATCTTGCCGAAGGCGGCGATCGTCCCCTCCACGGCGGCGGTGACGGCCTTGTCGTCCCGCACGTCGCCGGCGAAGATCTCGCAGCGGCGGCCCATGGCCTCGATCTCGGCCTTCAGGCTTTTCAGCTCCTCGCCTGTGCCGTAGGCGTAGGCGGGGTATTCGATCTTCACGCCCACGTCAAAGGCGGCGATATCCGCGCCGTTCTTCGCCAGCGCCAGGGCGGTGGCACGGCCCTGCCCGTGGGCAGCGCCGGTGATAAACGCGACTCTGTTGTCAAAATCACCCATTATTTTTTCTCCTCCTTGGAATCAATTCTGAAATCGTAAAGGACTTCGTCCAGATCCACCTTCGCCACGGTGTTGAACAGGTTGGTGGCGTACATGATGCCGGCAAAGGCGATGATGGTGACGATCTGCTCGTCCGTGAAGTGCTTCTTCAGCCCGTCGTAGACCTCGTCCGGCACGTTGTGGGGATCCACTGCCACGCAGGTGCCCAGCATATACAGCAGCTCTTCCACCTCGTTCAGCTTGAGGTCCTCCGTGTCCTCGCCGTTCTCGTTGAGGATCTTCTTGAAAAAGGAGCCGCAGATGAGACAGTCGTTGTTGGAGGAGATGGCGTAGGACAAAAGGTTCAGCGCCCGCTCGCCCAGCACGGGCTTCAGCTCGTCGTAGAGGGTGTACCATTCCATGTACGCCTTGAAGGCGGGCACGTTGTGCAGCAGCGTGCGCTTCATGTTGGTGATGCGCCCATGCTTTGCGATCTGGTCGTCGTATTCTCTTTTCACCGCGTCGGAAGCGGTCTCATACTCCGTCATGGGGATGTATGCCATTTCATTCACCTGATTTCCGTCAAATAAAAAATGCCGGTTTTCTCAACCGGCAATATTTTATCACGGTAGCGCGGGAAAGTCAACGGGGGAATTGGAAGTTGGTGAGATCATCCGGTAGCGCGGCACCTCAGTGCCGCTCGTGACATAAACAACTATTTTCAGGACAAAAAACACCACAGTCGCATTGAAAAAAAGGTTACACCTGTTTTTAGTTCCCTGAAATGTAACATTCGTGAATAGCGGCACTGAGGTGCCGCGCTACCGCAGTAGCCCCCGGCAAATCCGCCTATTACTCCCTCCGCAGCGCGTCGATGGGGTTGAGGTTGGCGGCCTTGACGGCGGGGATGAGGCCGAAGGCAATGCCGATGACCGTGGAGAATCCCACGGAGATGATGATGGCCGGGAGGCTGACCGCCGAGGGCGTCTGCATCAGCAGGCTCAACACCTTGGCCAGAATGATGCCCGTGATCACGCCGATGACGCCGCCCAGCGACGTGAGCACCGCCGCCTCCGTCAGGAACTGACGCAGGATGCGGTTCTTCTTTGCGCCGATGGCCTTTTTCAGGCCGATTTCCCTTGTGCGCTCGGAGACCGTGACCAGCATGATGTTCATAACGCCGATGCCGCCCACGATCAGGGAGATGCCCGCGATCCAGATCAGCTGGCGGTTGGTGGAGGAGGACAGCTCCTGCAATTGCTTGGCCTGCTCCAGCAGGTCCTGGGCGCGGTAGGAAAAGCTCTGGGTGCTCACCAGCGAGGAGGTGAGGTATTCCGCCGCCTGCTTGCCGACGGCGGTCATGTCGTCGGTGTTTTTCACGCCCACCGCCACGCTCTGGGGCTCGTCGAACCGGTAGGCCACCGGCCAGGTGGTTTCCGGGATATAGATGCGGCCGCCCTCCGTTTGCATATAGGTGTAATAGTCGTCAAGGCTGTTGATGACGGGGGTGAAGGACTGCTTTTCCGTCACCACGCCGATCACCGTGAAGGGCTCCCCCTGAATCTCTATGGTCTTGTTGACGGGGTCCGCCCCGCCGAACAGGCTGCCGGCCACGGATTCATCCACGATGACCACCTTGCGGAACAGGCTGAAATCCGTCTCAATGAAGCCCCGGCCCGATTGCAGCGTCAGCCCGTAGATGGGGAAATAGGCCTGATCCACGCCGTAGACCGAGCCGGAATAGGCGGTGTTCTGATAATAGACGTTTTCCGCGTAGTTGCGCTTGTGGAACACGGCCACGCCGCTGACCCGATCAAGCTCCTTCAGAGCGGCCACGTCCTCCGCCGTCACGGTACGAACGCCCTCCGGCACGCCCTCATACTGCATATCGTATTCGTAATCGTCCTTGCAC
>CAMVNL010000120.1 GCA_947168785.1 uncultured Clostridia bacterium
AGCGAACTGGACTGCTACGGCTACAGCACCGGCGGCGTGGATTGTTATCTGTCCTTTGACCGCCCCGATAGTTTTCTTTCCCAAGAGAATAACGACGACGGCGAGCAGTATCGCGGCTACTATTATAACCCCGCCAACCCCGACGCCACGCCGAACGAATCCCCCTACGGCATTTACGCCTACTTCATGCAGGGCGGCTACGGCGCAACGAGAGCGTCCTTTGACGAAGACGTGGAGGGCGGTTTGCAGGAGCGGGAGCTCGGCGGACGCACCGTGCTGTTCGGCGAGCTGCCTGCGGATGAAAATACCGGCTCCCACGCCTTCGTGTATTACGTCTCTTATTCGGAGGACGATTGGGCGCGGATCTGGGTCATTCTGACCGATCCCGAAGCGGACGGCGCTTTCCGTCAGACCTTTGAGCAGAGCATGCGCTTCGTAAAGGAATAAACGCAATCCCGATCCGTTTGCACAAGGAGAAACAGCATGAAACGGTTAAGAAACGCATTTTCACTTGCGCTGGCGCTGTGCGTCTTGCTGGGCGCGCTGCCTGCCGGCGCGGCTTCCGCCGCCGGGATCATCCCGGGCGACGTGGACCTTGACGGCAGCGTCACCGCCGCCGACGCCCGTTTGGCGCTGCGCGCTTCTGTGCAGTTGGAAACACTATCGGCGGAAAAATCCGTCAACGCAGACGCGGACCGCAGCGGTAAGATCACCGCCGCCGACGCCCGCCTGATCCTGCGCAAATCCGTTGGGCTGGAGACGCTGTCTCCCGTCACGTCGGCCGATATGAAATCCGTCGTTATAAATGCGGACGACCGCAAACCGTATGAATCCGCTGGGTATGAACTGGTCTCGCTCAGCGCCGTGACGGCCGGCGGAACGGAACACGTGCTGCTGGATGATTACATGACGTTGACGATCCCCACCAAAGAAGGCACGACGGAAGCGGATCTGCTGAACATGGTGGGCGTGATTTTCAACGACGCAGGGGAGCCCTTCTTTATCCTGCCTGACGCGGCGGCAAGAGCGGAGGGAAAATTCCAGTTCGATACGCTGCATTTCAGCCGCGTCGGAGCGGCGAAGCTCTCCGATGAAAAGCTGTTGGACCTGTGGGCGGAGCGGGCCGCGGCCCAGTCCGCCGTCCGCCGGATCTCCGAAGACGATCTCACCCCCGGCCTTGCCGAAATGCTCACGGACTGCGGCCTGGCGAGCAACCAGTACGCCGGCGCCATCGTGCGCAGCATCCTGTCGCTGGATACCCGTGGCGAGATCCTTGCCGCCGCCATTGACGGGGACGGCGAAACCCTGAGGGCGAAGCTTGTCAACTTCGCGGGGGAATATCACCTCGGCAAGCTGTTCCAGCAGAAGGAGGATGAATTCCTCACCCAGTCCCTCGGCGACAACGCCGCTTCCGTGAAGCAGGCGGTAAAGGACGGCAAGTACAAGGAAGCGCTGACGGAGATCGTGAAGAACATCGAAAAAAATATGTTCTCCTACGTGAACTACGCCGATAAGATCGCGTCCCTGACCGATAAGCTGGCCGACATCTGGACCGACGACATGATGAACGAACAGTACGAGGTCTATAAAAAGCTGGGCGGCGTTTCCATCACGGACGACGACTGGAACCTGGTCTATATGCAGCTGCGCGGCGCGGCCAACCGGCTCAGCTCCCGTGGCGTTTCCGCCGCCGATCTGCGCAAGAAGTTCGAGCAGCGGGTAAAGAACGAGGAAAAGATCTCCGCCGCCAAAAAAGAGCTGCTGGCGGACGTGGCCGAATGGCGGGAGCTGGGGCTGCTGAACACCAACTACTGGTATAACAGCCTGGGCGAGTATCCCTCCGATACCGAACGGCTCAACTCCCTGCGGCAGATCCGGGAAACGATCAGGAGCCTCCTGACGCTGGACGGCAAATTCCAGCGGGGCAAGGGCTACCTGACGGACAAGGACTTTTTGACCGACGCCCTGTTCGAGTGGGTCGTCAACGGCGTCAAGGGCAGGGCCAACTTCTATAAATGGCTGCGGGACCACGGGATCTACCTGCCCCGGGAGGAAACGAATCCCCCGCAGAATCCCAATATGCTGCCCTTCTACGCGAAGCCCATTGATTCCCCCGGCCGGCAGCACTATCCCTTTATGGAGGACGTGGAGCAGGCGCTGCTGGAGGCCGGGCAGCAGCTCTTTTATAAGAACGGCGACAAGCGGACCTTCTCGATCGTCATTCCCGGCAATACGGATCTCCCCGCGCCGGTGGTCGACAGCGGCGACGGCCCCGCCACGGTCACGATGAGCCTTTCCGGCAGCTATGCATGCCAGTCGTGGGATAACCAGACCGGCTCCGCGACGATTACGTGCATCCGGGAATACGATTACCAAGCCTATGGGGCTGATTACAAACCGAACCACCGCCGGATGGAATACACCTTTACGGCGAACCGGATCAGCGTTGTCGACAGGGGAGACGGCAATGTCTATATCACCTTCTACGGCAGCGAAACGGAAAAGCTGTTTAAGGAATACAAGGGCGAGATGGTGCTGGACGCCCAGTACCCCATCACCCGCAACTGCGCGTTTTCGGTGTCGTTCAGTTATTGATCAGTTGCCGGCGTTTTCCTGGCTGTTCTCATTCTGTGAGGAATGATTGTGCGGTAAATCGTTGAATTGTTTCAGGAGGAAATAAAATATGAGAAAATGTACCTTAGCCATCTCCGTTCTGCTGCTTTTTACGCTGCTGGCCGTCAGTCTGTTCCCCATCGCCGCCTTGGGCGCGGCGGTCGTCGATTCCGGCGCCTGCGGCCCCCACCTCACCTGGACGCTTGACAGCGCCGGGACCCTGACCGTCAGCGGCGTCGGACAAATGGAGGCGCCGTCCGCATGGACGCAGACGCACAGGAAGGACATCAAAGAAGTGATCCTGAAAACAGGCGTCACGACCGTTGCGGCAAACGCGTTTTACGACTGCCCGAACCTGGAGAAGGTCTCCTTCCCGAGCAGTCTGCAACAGATCGGACGTTACGCGTTTTACCGGTGCGTATCGCTTAAGGAAGCCGTCATCCCCAGCAACGTGAGTTTCATCGGCGATTATACGTTTTTGGGCTGCACCGCGCTGTCAAAGCTGAAGCTGCCTGTCGCGCTCTCCAGCATCAGCGATTATACGTTTATGTCCTGCGTCAATCTGACGGAGCTCGACATTCCCGCCGGCGTCGACAGCATCGGCAGCGCCGCGTTTGCCGAATGCCGCAGGCTGAGAAGCGTCGCTTTCCCCCAAGGGTTGCGGATCCTGAAAATCAGCGCGTTCTCAAATTGCGAAGGTCTCCGGCAGATTCGGATATCACCTGCTCTGAACGATATCAAGATGTACGCGTTCAGCGGGTGCAGAAACCTTACCGACGTGTATTATACGGGCACGGAGACGGAATGGAAGAACGCTCTGATCGACCCGAGCAATACGCATCTTCTGAATGCCAAGATGCATTATAATTGGAAAGGCGCCCTTCCGGAGCTGCCGCTTCCCGGCGACCCGGACGGTGACGGCAAGGTTACCCCCGCGGATGCGCGTCTGGCGTTGCGGGCCAGCGTGGGGCTGGTCGGAACGATCAAGCCCGGCACCCAGGCGTTCCTCGCCGCGGACGCGGATCTCGACGGTGTCCTGACGCCCGCTGACGCGCGGCTGATCCTTCGCGCCAGCGTTGGGCTGGAGTTCCTTTACTGACAGGATCGCGGTTGCCCTTCCTCCGTCTCCCTCCGGGGGACGAAGGATTGAAGATACCATAAAAAGCATTTTATTTATCAAGGAGGAAATGAAACATGAAAAAATGTACCCTTGCCATCTCTGTACTGCTGCTTCTCACCCTGCTGCTGACTTCCTGCGGGGGCGGCGGCAACAAAAAGCCCTCGGTCGAGGAACTGAAGGTCTATCGTGAGCTGTCCTGGGAGGGCACGGAGCTGACCGTGAAGCTGGGCGAAAACAAGACCTCCGGCTGCAATTGGTCGAACGAATTCGGCGACGATTCCATCATCGACTATTCCATCAACCGGAAATTCACGCTTTCCGACAAAGCTGCCATGAAAGGCCTGTCCGCCGGGATCCTGTCCGCCGGTTTCAACGGCAAGAAGGCCGGCACCACGACCATCACCTTCACCACGCCGGTCGACTGGGACGGCAACACGCCCGGCTACACCTACGTGGTGACCGTGGAAGTAGCGGCGGACGGCTCCATCGTCAACGCGACGGGTCAGGACGGATAAAAAGCCTTTGATCCGGTTGCCTGAAGCGCGGGGAGAGAAACGGACGGGCGTTTCCGGTTTCTCTCCCTCGCTTGCGCCCGGCATGTGCAGCAGCCCTGCTGTTGTAAAACAAAAAAAGGAGAAATAAGGATGGGTAGTTTTTGTGCCAACTGCGGCAATCCGATCGCCCCGGGCGTCAGGTTCTGTGATCATTGCGGCGCTCCGGTCAACACGGCGCCGGTCCCGCATCGCGACGCTCCTGTTGTAATGGGCGTGTCGGTTCCGACGGTGGGCTATTCAACCCGTGTGAACGATCCGGAGATCCTTGCGGCGATGAAGAAAAATAAAAAGGCTTCAAGGATTATTTCCGCGCTTTTGATACCGCTTCCGCTTGTGGGCTTCACGGCTTACAGCCTTGTCAGCGATAAAATGGAACCGGGGCAGGGGATCGTCGGCGGCGCAGTCGTTTCGCTGATTTTCCTGCTTTGCGCCGTTATCAGCGCGCTGAAGAAAAAGGCGGGCAAACCCTATGAAGCGGTGGTGACCGACAAGCAGGAAAGGCGGAAAACCCGTCACAATCAGAATGACGTTCAATACTACACGGAATATGTCACCTATGTGCAGACGACCGACGGCAAGAAAAAGAAAATCGTCGAGCGGGAGGGCGGCTTGATCAGCGCCTATCATTATCTCAATATCGGCGACCGGTTCAAATATCACACCACGTTCAATATGCCGTATTATGAGCTGTACGACAAAACAAACGCGCCGTATATCCCCTGCGTAAGCTGCGGCACCAAAAATCCCGTTGCGTCGGACCGCTGCAGAAAGTGCAATATCCCCCTCTTGAAATAACGCAAGGGTAATAAAGGAGTTTTGTTATGAGTTGCTCGATCGGAAAGGAGAAAAAAGCCGTGAAACGATTGATCTGTTTGCTGCTGGCCGCCCTGCTGCTGGCGGGCGCCATCCCGTATTCGATCCGCCCCGTGACGGCCAACGCCGCCTCCGTCAAAGCGGGCGACGTGAACCTTGACGGCAAAGTCGGCTCCGACGACGCGCGGCTGGCCCTGCGGGCCTCCGTGAAGCTGGAACGGCTGTCCGCGGAAAAGACCCTCAACGCCGACGCCGACCGGGACGGCAAAATCACCGCCGCCGACGCGCGGCTGATCCTGCGCAAATCCGTCGGCCTTGAAACGCTTGATTCTCCGCGTGACAGCGACGTCAAAATGAAGGAGCTGACGGGCGATGCGATGAAGCCCTATCAATCTGACGCGTTCCGGCTTGTCAAGCTGATTTCCGCCACTGTCGGCGGCGCGGAGCACACGTATCTTGATAAACGCTTCGCCGTCGCCTTCGCCACGCCGGACGGCTACCCGGAAGAGAAGCTGATCAACTACGTGGGGCTGGTCTACGGCGCGGATAACAAGCCCTTTATCGTGCTGCCGGACCCCACCGCCCGGGCGCAGGGAAAATTCAAGTTCTTTACCACGCATTTCAGCCTGCTCGGCATCGGAGAGCTTTCGGATAACCAGCTGCTGGATACGTGGGCGGGGCGCGCGGCGGCCCAGGGCGTCACCCGCCGGATCTCCGAGGAGGAGCTGGTGCCGGGCCTTGCCGATATCATTGCGGACGGCCTGAACGTGAACGGCCTCGGCAAGGACCAGTACGCCGGCGCCATCGTGCGCAGCATTCTTTCGCTGGATACCAAAGGCGAGATCATCACGGCTGCGGCGGACGGGGACATGGACGCCCTTCGCGCCAAGCTGGTGAACGCGGCAGGGGAGTACTACCTCGGCAAGCTGTTCCGGGGCGAGGAGGATCCGATTCTCGCCAAGAGTCTGGGTGACAATATGGAGGCTGTGCGGAAAAACGTCAAAAACGGCAGCTTTACCGCCGCCTCCCGGGAGATCGCCGACAACATCCTGAGCAATCTGCTGCCCATGTATAACTACTCCAAAAAAGTGGGGCAGCTCTCGGATAAGCTGGCGGAAATCTGGACGGACGACATGATGAACGAGCAGTATGAGCAGTTCAGACAGATGATGGAGAAAAGCGGTCGCGTCACGAATGACGAGTGGAACGCGATCTATATCGCCATGCGGGGCGCCGCGCTGCGGCTGAGCGACAAGGGCGTCACCTCCGCCGATCTCCGGGCGAAATTTGAACAGCGCATGAATAACGAGGCGAAGATCAAAAAAGAACACGCGGCGCTGCTGCGGGACGCCGCCCTCTGGCGTTCGCTGGGCCTGATGGACAGCCGTCACTGGAAAAAATCCGACGGCACCTACTACAGCGATATTGAAAGGCTCAACGCGCTGCGTCAGGCGCGGGATATGCTCAAATCCCTGCTGACGGTGAACGGAAAATTCCAGCGTGGCGCGGGCTATCAGACGGATAACGACTTCCTGAAGGCGGCGCTGATCCAATGGATCGAGTGCGGGCCGAACGACAGAGCGTCGTTTTACCGGTGGCTGCGGTCCCAAGGCGTCTTTTTGCCGAAGGATGAAACGACGGAACCCACGACGAACGGCAGCGGCGATGAAAACCTTGAAACGCATGACACCACTCCGCGAAGCGGAAACTGAAGGCTGAAACTGCCTGTGATATCCAAGCGCGACGGACCCATGACCGCTCATGGGTCCGTTTTTTC
>CAMVNL010000121.1 GCA_947168785.1 uncultured Clostridia bacterium
CACGGTAAACTATAACGGGCGTCTCCGCACATCTGCCGATAAAGTTGCGGATGAACCGGGTCTTGCCGGCGTAGACCACCTCGGCGCTGCCGTGGTCGGCGTCGCCCAGGACGGAAGCCACCAGGTTTTTGTCGGAAAGCTTGCGCAGGTAGGATTTTTCGCTCTTGGCGGCGATGCTCTTGAAGCAGTGCCGCGTGTTGTCGTAATAGAAGGTCTTGGCCAGCAGCAGCGGCACGCACAGCAGAATGGAAGCGCCCGTCAGCAGGTGGAAATCCGCCTCAATGTTCTGTTTTGTCAGGTAGCAGGCGACCAATTGGGCGAAGGAGACCGTCAGCAGGAAGACCAGCGACGCGTCGGTTTTGGGGTGGCCCTTCAGGAAGGAGACGATGCCCTCCCGGATATCCTCAAAGACCACGGCGCAGGCCAGCGCCAGGAAGATGAGGTTGGTGGTGACGTAGGCTGTGGCGTTGCCGCCCATGATGCCCATAAAGCCGTTGTTTTTCGCGGCGGAAACCGAGGCGGCGATATTGATGATCAGCAGAATAAGGCCCAGCAGGCCGAGAACGCCGCAGCGGATCAGCGTGTTGCGGCGGATATCCATCAGCTTTTTGAAAACGGCCCGGTGGTCGTTGGGGTCCTTGTACTCGTCGCAGCGAAAACCCAGAAAGCCGCTTTCGATCCCCTCAAAGCGGGAGGTGAACTTTTTCAGCAGCTCCGGCAGCCTGCTGCTTTCGGGGCCGGAGGCAAAGGCGTTGTCGGGGCTCTTGCCCGCTTCCGTCCCGGCCTTGCTCCAGAAGTGGAAGTCGTTGATGCGCTTCTGCCGCGTCTTATGCAGCTCACTGCGCAGTTCCTTTTCCGAGTGCTCCTCTTCCGCGCGCTGCTCCTCCTCCTGCTCGAAGAAGCCCTCCAGCTTCAGCTGGTCCGGGTCCTCGCCCGTCTCTTCGGCGTTCTTCTTGGCGATCTCCATCAGCAGGGACCCTTTTCCGGAACCGATATGCTTCGTGGGGGCGTTGTCCTCCTCCGCCGGGTCCTCGCCCGGCAGGGTGATGGTCTTTGTCTTGTCCTCCCGTTGGACCTCCCCGGCAAGCCCCTGCTGCGCCGCCTTTGCCGCTTCGAACACGGAGGTGGGGATGGGTCTGGTCTCGCTCTCCGGCGCGGCGAATTTCGGCGCGGGGTTGTTGGCGGAGGAGGTGTTGATCTTGCCGGTATAGCCGGTGTGCTCTTCTTCGTCTCCGTCCTCGGCGGGGGGCTCCAGCCGGTCGGTGAATTTTTCCACGGCGGTCTCCGTGGCCGGGGGCTCGTTCCCCTTGGCGGAAAGGTCCTCGCCCGCCTCCTGCTTGATAAAGCGCGGTTCGGACTTGCCGAAGGAGACGTCCTCCTTTACGGTGGATTCCTCCTTCTGCTCCGAGGCCTCTTCTTCGCCGATATACGTCAGCTCCGCCGGGGCGGGCGCTTCGCCGGTTTTCTTCGCCGCGTCGTCCCCGTCCTTTTTCTGTGAGCCTTTCTTCGTATTGAAGTAATTCAGAAATTTACTGTACTCGCTCATTGCTGTCTCCTACCGACCTCCTGCCGTGGCAGGGGTCCCGTTTATCTTTTTGACGCCGTCTCAAACATCAGCACAGCCGCCGCGACGGAGGCGTTGAGTGAATTGATCTTGCCTTTCATGGGGATGGAAACCGTCATGTCGCAGTTTTCCTTGACCAGGCGGCTGACGCCCTTCCCCTCGGAGCCGATCACCAGCGCCACCGCGCCGGTGAGGTCCGCTTCCTTGTAGGGCACGCCGTCCATATCGGCGGCGATGACCCAGATGTTCCGTTCCTTCAGGTCCTTGATGGCGGCGTTCAGGTTGGTGACCCGCGCCACGGGAACGTATTCCAGCGCCCCGGCGCTGGTCTTGCTGACGATGCCGGAGAGGCTGACGCTTCTGCGCTCTGGAATGATCACCCCGTGGGCGCCGCAGCACTCTGCGGTGCGGATGATGGCGCCAAGGTTATGGGGGTCCTCCAGCGAATCGCAGATCACCAGGAAGGGCGCCTCGCCCTTTTCCTCCGCCTTGGCAAGAATGTCTTCCACCGTGGCGTATTCGTGGGCGGCGGCGATCAGGATCACGCCCTGATGGTGGGCGTGGCCGCACAGAAAGTCCAGCTTTTTCTGGTCAACCTCTTTGACGATGATCCCTTTTTCCCTGCACTCGGCGATCAGCGGCAGCACCGCGCCGCTTCTTTCGCCCCGCTGCACCAGCAGCGAATCCGCCGGGCGGCCCGCCTTCAGCGCCTCTTTCACCGCGTTGCGGCCCACGATCAGGTCGTCCCGCTGCTGAAAACCGCCCTCCCGGTCCTTCCGGGGGGAATTTTTTTCGTTATATTCCGCATCGGAACGAACGGACCCGCGTCCGGCCCGCTCTTTTCCGTTCTGATATGCCATACAATCTGTCCTTATGAAAGGTATAATAACCCTTTATAATAAATCAACTTATATTATAATTTACCCCGTGGCTATTTGCAAGGCATTTTTTACGGGAAAGAGCAGTTAGTTTTTTCTTAAAATTCCATAAAATGCCATTTGACCGGCACGGTGCGACAGATTTCCCGGTTCCGGCGCGGTATCATGGTATAACGGACAAGCCGGAAAGGACGTGAAAAAATGAAAACGGCGCAGAAGACGAAAACAGAAAAGCCCCGCCTGCGGGCGCTGGCGAAAAAAGCGGCGCCGCAGCTGTTGTGTGGGGCGTTGGGGCTGCTGCTCAGCGGCGTGACGATGGCGGAAGAGCTGGCTCCCTTCGGCCTGAGCTTTGCGGGGGGCGCGGACGCGGCCTGCACGGTGGCGTCGTCGGTTGGCGCGGCGGCGGGGTACCTGCTGTTCCGGGATATCCCCGGGGCGCTGAAAACGGTCAGCGCGGCGGCGCTGGTGTGCTTTATCAAGACGGGGGCGGCGAAGGCCTTTGCGGAGGGCCGGCAGATCTATCTGAACTGCGGCTGCGTCTTCCTCTCCTCCTTCGTCTGCTCGCTGATCGTCGCCTCCGCCGACGGGCTGACGGTGGCGTCGTCCCTGCTGGCCCTGTGCGAGGCGGTGGTCGCCGCCGCCGGCGCCTGCTTTTTTACCCGGGTGTTCGCCCTGTTCCGGCAGGGCAGGGGGGTGAAAAGCGTCTCCACGGCGGATTTCGCCGCGCTGCTGTTCGCGGGGGCGGCGCTGGCGCTGTCTCTGAACCGTCTTCCCGTGGCGGGGGCGTCGCTGGCCCATGCGGCGGCGGGCTTTTGCGTGATGCTGCTGGCCCTTTGCGGGGCGGAACAGGCTCCGGTGATGGCGGGCGTCTGCTTTGGCGTCACCATGGGGCTGGGCGGCCTGCGGCCCCAGTTCCTGACGGCCTTTCCGCTGGCGGGGCTGCTGTGCGGCGTTTGCGGCGCTTACGGCAAAGGGGCCGTGGCGGCGGCCTTTGCGGTGGCGGACCTGCTGGCGCTGATGCTGCGGGGCAGCGCGGAGACGGCCCTGCTGTCCGCGGGGGAGACGGCGGCGACGGTGCTGCTCTTTCTGGTGATCCCCGGCCGACAGCTTGTCGCCGCGGTGACGGAGCTGCTGCCCGCCCGGGCGGATCAGGGGGCGCTGGAGCAGCGGCGGCTGATGGAATACCGGCTGAAAACCGCCGCCAAAGCAGTGCGGGACGTGGGCGCGTCGGTCAAAAAAGTCTCCGACCTGCTGGTGAAGACCGAAGCCCCGGACCCCTCCTATATCCCGGAAAGCGTCAGAACTGAGCGCTGTTCCGGCTGCCTGAAGCGGGAATTCTGCTGGGACAGAACCGGCAGGCTCACGGAGGCGGCGCTGCGGGAGGCCTACGGGACCCTGATGAAAAACGGCGGTGTGACGGAGGAGACGCTGCCCCTCCGTTTGCAGACGGTCTGCCGGGAAAAGCCCGCCCTCTGCGCCGCCTTCAACCGCCTTTACTGCGAATATCAGGCCCGGCTGACGGTGCGCCAGGAGCTGCTGGAGAGCAAAGAGCTGGCCGCCGTGCAGTTTTCCGGCGCGTCGGCGGTGCTGGAGGACGCGGCCAACAGCCTGTCCGCCCAGGAGCGGGCGGACCCCCGCACCGCCTTCGCCGCCCGGGAGGCGCTGGAGGAGTTCGGCTTTTCCGCCGACCCGGTGCTGGCCTTTTCCGACAAGCGGGGGCGCAGCACGGTGGAGGCCTTCTGCTCGGTGGTCCCGCGGGAGGCGGATTATGCCGCCCTGACGGAGCGGCTCTATGAAAAAACCGGCTTTTCCTATCTGGACCCGGTGACGGACGTCTATGCGGAGCGGGGCGCGGTGCTCAGCTTCAGCGAAGCGGCGGATCTCACCGCGCAGGTCCATATCGCCGTGCGGGTGGGGGCGGGGGAGACGGTCTGCGGCGACGCCTGCCGCAGCTTTACCGACGCCCACGGCAACTTCTACGTGGTGCTCAGCGACGGCATGGGCCGGGGCAAACGGGCGGCGCTGGATTCCGCCATGGTCTGCGCCCTGACGACCCGTCTGGTGCGCACCGGCTTTTCGCTGGAATGCGCCGTGGGCGCGGTGAACACGGCGCTGATGATGCGCGCCACCGAAGAGACGCTGGCCACGCTGGATATCCTGCGCGTCGACCTGACGGAGGGCAAGGCGGAGTTTTTCAAGGCCGGGGCGGCCCTGTCCGTGGCGCGCACCGGGGAAAAGACCGCCGTGATCGAGCGGTCCTCCCTGCCGCTGGGCATTCTGCAGGAGATCCGCATGGAGCGGTCCGCCGTGACCCTCGCCCCGGGGGACCGGGTGCTGCTGATGTCCGACGGGGCCGCCGTGCTGCCGCCCCAGCACTTCCGGGCGCTGTTTGCCCGTATGAAGAAAAAGAGTATAAAGGAGCTGGCGGAGACCGCCGCTGACGAGGCGATGAAATATTCCCCCTCCGGCAAGCACGACGATATCACCGTGGCCTGCGTGGAGATCGAGGGGTAGCACGGCGCCTTGCGCCGTTTTAGTGGTTAGTGGCTAGTGGTTAGTGGCTAGTGACTAGTGGCTAGTGGCGAGAGGGCAGGGCGGCGGGTTTCACGGAAAGATTATTTCTGAAGACCGGCGACTGACGGCTTGATTTTCTCTTTTCGGTGTGCTAAGATGGAATCGCAAATATTCTTTTGAGAAAGGATTGATTTCATATGGCAGCAAGCAGACTGATCGGCGACTATCCCGTTATCGGTATCCGCCGCATCATCGACGGCAGAAGAGGACCCCTGAAGGTCCGCGAATCGCTGGAGGACCAGACCATGAACATGGCCAAGGCCGCGGCGAAGCTCTTCACCGAAAACCTGAAATATTCCAACGGCGAGCCCGTGAAGGTGGTCATTTCCGACACCTCCATCGGCCGCGTGGCGGAGGCCGCCCAGTGCGCCGCCCAGTTCAAAAAAGAGGGCGTGGATATCACCCTCAGCGTCACCCCCTGCTGGTGCTACGGCAGCGAGACCATGGATTCCGACCCTCTGACCATCAAAGGCGTGTGGGGCTTCAACGCCACCGAGCGCCCCGGCGCGGTGTACCTGGCCTCCGTGCTGGCCACCCACGCCCAGAAGGGTCTGCCGGCGTTTGGCATCTACGGCCACGATGTGCAGGACGCGGACGACGAGACCATCCCGGAGGACGTGAAGGAAAAGCTGCTGCGGTTCGCCCGGGCGGCCGTCGCCGTATGTACCATGCGCGGCAAGTCCTACCTGCAGATCGGCTCCATCTGCATGGGCATCGGCGGTTCCTCCATCAGCCCCGAATTCATTGAGGAATACCTGGGCATGCGGGTGGAATCCGTGGATGAGGTGGAGATCATCCGCCGCATGACGGAGAACATCTACGACGAGGCCGAGTTCCAGAAGGCTTACAAGTGGACCAAGGAGCACTGCCCCGAGGGCTTCGACAAGAACCCCGACTTCGTGAAAAAATCCCCAGAGCAGAAGGAAAAGGACTGGGAGTTCGTGGTCAAGATGATGGTCATCATCAAGGACCTGATGAACGGCAACCCCAACCTGCCGGAGGGCCGCGAGGAGGAGATGGCCGGTCACAACGCCATCGCGGCGGGCTTCCAGGGCCAGCGCCAGTGGACGGATTTCTATCCCAACTGCGACTTCGGCGAGGCCCTGTGCAATACCTCCTTCGACTGGAACGGCGCCCGTGAGCCCTATATCCTCGCCACCGAGAACGACACCCTGAACGGCCTTTCCATGCTGTTCATGAAGCTGCTGACCAACCGCGCGCAGATGTTCGCCGACGTGCGCACCTTCTGGAGCGCGGACGCCGTCAAGCGCGTCACCGGTTACGACATCGAGGGCGTCGCCAAAGAGGCGGGCGGCTTCATCCACCTGATCAACTCCGGCGCCTGCTGCCTTGACGCCTGCGGCGAGGTGAAGGATGAAAACGGCAACCCGGCCATCAAGCCCTGGTACAACGTGACCGAGGAAGATATCGACAAGATGCTCAAGGCCACCGAATGGTGCGCCGCTGACAACGGCTATTTCAGAGGCGGCGGCTATTCTTCGCGCTTTTTGACCCGCGCCCAGATGCCCGCCACCATGATCCGCATCAATCTGGTCAAAGGCCTCGGCCCCACCATCCAGATCGCCGAGGGTTACACCGTTTGCCTGCCGGACGAGGTCAGCGATATCCTCTGGAAGCGCACGGACTACACCTGGCCCTGCACCTGGTTCACCCCCATCTGCACCGGCGAGGGACCCTTCCGCTCCGCCTATGACCTGATGAACTGCTGGGGCGCCAACCACGGCGCGATCAGCTACGGCCACATCGGCGCGGACCTGATCACCATGTGTTCCATGCTGCGCATTCCGGTGGGCCTGCACAACGTGCCGGATGAGAAGATCTTCCGCCCCGCCAGCTGGA
>CAMVNL010000122.1 GCA_947168785.1 uncultured Clostridia bacterium
AAAGGGCCTTCCGCCCGGTCCATCCGGCTGGATCTGCAGCAATTCACGCTGGTGGCGGCCACCACCAGAGCCGGCAGCCTCAGCGCGCCGCTTCGTGACCGTTTCGGCGTCGTGCTGCGGTTGGAGCTGTATCAGCCGGAAGAGCTGGCGCAGATCGTCATGCGCAGCGCGAGGATCCTCGGTATCGACATCGAAGAGGAAGGCGCCATTGAGATTGCCTCCCGTTCAAGGGGAACCCCCCGTATCGCGAACCGGTATCTGAGAAGGGTACGCGATTTTGCGCAGGTCATCGGCAGCGGCAGCATCACGCTGAACGACGCGCGGACCGCGCTGACAAAAATGGAGATCGACGAGCTTGGGCTTGACAACATCGACAGGCTGCTGCTCTCCACCATGATCCATAATTATAACGGCGGCCCCGTGGGCCTTGAGACCATCGCTGCTGCCATCGGCGAGGAGTCCGTCACCATCGAGGACGTGTACGAACCCTATCTGATGCAGATCGGCTTCCTGGCAAGGACCCCCCGCGGCAGAACCGTGACAAACGCGGCTTATATTCATCTGGGAATTCCGCTTCCCACACCCCAAAACTGATATAAAGGAGAAACTACCATGGGCAGATTATTCGGAACGGACGGCGCAAGAGGTATCGCCAATACGGAGATCAGCTGCGAGCTGGCAATGAAGATCGGAAGAGCCACCGCTATGGTGCTTTCCGAGGAAAACAAGAACAAAAAACTGAAGGTGCTTGTGGGAACAGACACCCGCCAGTCGGCGGATATGCTCTCCAGCGCCATCTCCGCCGGGTTTTGCTCCGTCGGCTGCGACGTGCTGCTGCTGGGCGTTGTGCCCACCCCCGCCGTGGCGTTCCTGGTAAAGGAGTATTCCTATGACGCGGGCGTGATGATCTCCGCTTCCCACAACCCCTGCGAATACAACGGCATCAAGATCTTCCGGTCCAACGGCTATAAGCTGCCGGACGCCATGGAGGACAAAATCGAAGCCATTATTTTGGATGAGATCCTGCCGCCCCCGCTCAAGGTAGGCGCCGAGGTCGGCTCCATCACCTCCGGTAAAAACGCCATCAAGGATTATATCCACCATATCGAGAGCACCGCCATCGGTCACTTCTACGGCATGCGCATCGCCATCGACTGCGCCAACGGTTCCGCCTCCGTCACCGCCAACGAGTTGTTCCGTCGGCTGGGCGCGGAGTGCACCGTGATCAACTGCAAGCCCGACGGCGAGAACATCAACCGGAACTGCGGCTCCACCCACATTGATGTGCTGCAGAAATACGTGGCCGAAAACGGTTTTGATCTTGGCTTTGCCTTTGACGGCGACGCGGACCGTCTGCTGTGCGTGGACCATGAAGGCAATCTGGTGGACGGCGACAAGATCATCGCCATCTGCGCCAAACACATGAAGGACGAAGGCAGGCTCAACGCCAACACCGCCGTTGTGACGGTCATGAGCAATATGGGCCTGTTCGAATATCTTCGCAAGAATAATATCAACTGTGAAAAGACCAAGGTCGGCGACCGCTACGTGCTGGAAAAGATGCTGGAATGCGGCTATCATATCGGCGGCGAGCAGTCCGGCCACGTGATCTTCCTGGACTATGCCACCACCGGCGACGGGCAGGTCACCGCCGTGCAGCTGCTGAACGTGATCCGCGCCACCGGCAAGACGCTGAAGGAGCTGGCGGATGAGATCGAGATCTTCCCGCAGGTGCTGAAAAACGTCAGGGTCTCCGCCCTCGGCAAGCTTCGTCTGTTTGAGGACAAGGATATCCAGCTGGCGATTGAAGAAGCAGAAAAGGAATTGGGCGATACCGGCCGCGTGCTGGTCCGCGCTTCCGGCACGGAGCCGCTTGTGCGGGTAATGCTGGAAGGCCGCGACAACGAGCAGATCAACCGGCTTGCCACGCAGATCGCGGAAATCGTCAGGGAAAGGCTGATCTGATGAGAGTCGCCGATCAATGGAAGGATTATGAGCTGATCGACTGTTCCGACGGCGAACGGCTGGAGCGGTGGGGCGATCATCTTCTGATCCGTCCCGACCCTCAGGTGATCTGGTCCACCCCCCGCAGCGACTCCCGATGGAAAAAGGCGGACGCCCGTTACCTGCGCTCCAATACCGGCGGAGGAAAATGGGAAGTCTACCGTCCGCTGCCCGACAGCTGGAACCTGCGTTACGGAGAGATGGAATTCCGGGTGAAGACCATGGGGTTCAAGCATACCGGGATTTTTCCGGAGCAGGCGGTGAACTGGGAACTGACCAGCCGCCATATCCGCGCGTCGGACCAACCGCCGAAAATGCTCAATCTCTTCGCCTATACCGGCTGCGCCACTGTCAGCGCGCTGGCGGCAGGGGCGACGGTGACCCACGTGGACGCCTCCAAAGGGATGGTGCAGTGGGCAAAGGAGAACGCCGCCGTTTCCGGCGTCGCCGGGCGGAACGTGCGCTGGCTGGTGGACGACTGCAAGAAATTCGTGGAGCGGGAGCTGCGACGCGGCAACCGGTATGAAATCATTATCATGGATCCGCCTTCCTACGGAAGGGGCCCCGGCGGGGAAGTATGGAAGCTGGAAAACGAAGTGTTTTCGCTGGTTTCCCTCTGTGCGAACCTCCTCTTATACGGCGGGGCTGTCGCCCTCCGTGATGCAGTATATTTTACAGTGCGCCGTGCCGAAAAAGCTCGGCGGCGGCGTTACGGCGGACGAAATCGGCCTGCCGGTCACCGATTCCGGCCTGATCCTTCCCTGCGGCGGCGCGGCCGTCTGGTCGGGTCTCAACGAAACCAACCGATAAGGACAGTCAATGATGACGGAAGATTTGATCGTATTCGATCATGTTTCTTATACATACGACGATGAAGAGACGGAGAAGACCGTCTACGCGCTGAAGGACGTGAGCCTGACGGTGCGGCAGGGGGAGTTTGTCGTGGTGCTGGGGCACAACGGCTCCGGCAAATCCACGCTGGCAAAGCTCTCCAACTCCATCTTTCTTCCTTCCGAGGGGAAGGTATTTGTCCGGGGGATGGATACCTCTGTAACGGAAAACGAGTTCCCGATCCGGAAGACCATGGGCGTCGTGTTCCAGAACCCCGATAATCAGATCGTCGCCTCCATCGTGGAGGAGGACGTGGCCTTCGGGCCTGAAAATCTCGGCGTCCCGCCCAAGGAGATCCGCCGCCGCGTTGACGAAGCGCTGAAAGCGGTGGATATGTACGACTACCGGATGCATGAGACCCACCGTCTCTCCGGCGGGCAGAAGCAGCGCGTCGCCATCGCCGGCATGCTGGCCATGCAGCCGGAATGCATCGTTTTCGACGAGCCCACCGCCATGCTGGACCCCAAGGGCAGAAGGGAAGTCATGCAGATCATCCGCCGTCTCAACAAAGAACAGGGCATGACGGTGGTATTTATCACACACTATATGGAAGAAGCGGTCCATGCGGACAGGGTCGTGATCGTCAACGACGGCGGTATCGCCGCGGACGGTTCCCCCGTCAGCGTATTTGCAGACAGGGAGATGCTTGCCCGCTGCGGTCTCAACGTGCCCGAAATTGCCGAGGTGGCTTATCAGCTGCGCAGCAGAGGGTTTGACGTCCCCGGGTCCGTGCTGACGGAAGAGGCGCTGGTCGACGCCGTTCTCCGGCTGGCGGGGAAGAACTGACAGGATCGCGAGGACAACATGGCTATTATTGAAACAAGACGTCTTTCATTCGGATATTCCCACGGCACCCCCTTTGAAATCACGGCGCTGGACGACGTGAGCTTTACTGTGGAAAAAGGGGAGACCGTTGCGGTGATCGGACATACCGGGTCCGGCAAAAGCACTCTGATGCAGATGCTCAACGGCCTGCTGACGCCGGAATCCGGCGCGGTACTGCTGGACGGCAAGGATATTCGTTCGGATAAAGCCTTTACCCGCAGCGTCCGGTTCCGCGTGGGGCTGTGCTTTCAGTACCCGGAATATCAGCTGTTTGAAGAGACCTGCTATAAAGATATCGCTTTCGGTCCCAAGAATATGGGGCTGGGAGAAGAAGAGATCCGTCGCCGGGTGACGGAGGCGGCCGCCATTGTCGGGCTGCCGGAAGCGCTGCTGCAGCGGTCTCCCTTTGAGCTCTCCGGCGGGCAGAAGCGGCGGTGCGCCATCGCGGGCGTGATCGCCATGCGCCCGGAAGTGCTGATCCTGGATGAACCCACCGCCGGGCTGGACCCCAGAGGCAGAGACGATATCTTCGGCATGATCCGTTCTTATCAGCAGGCGACTGAGGCGGCGGTGATCATCGTGACCCACAGTATGGAGGACGCCGCCATGCTGGCGGACCGGATCCTCGTTATGAACCGGGGAAAGCTTGCCTTCAACGGAACGGTCAGTGAGATTTTCCGCCATGCGGAGGAGCTGGAGGCCATCGGACTCAATATCCCCGCCTCCACAAAGCTGATCGCTGATCTCAGGAGGGCCGGCTGCGAGCTGTCTCCCGACGTATATACGGCGCAGGCGGCTGCGGATGAAATTGAAGCGTATCTCAGGAGGAAAACCGTATGATCCGTGATATCACCATCGGCCAGTACTTCCCCGGAAACTCGTTTCTGCATCTGCTCGATCCCCGCGCCAAGATCCTGATCACCCTGTTTTATATCGTTACGCTGTTTTTGTGCAAAAACTTCTTTTCCTTGTTTTTGCTGCTGGCCGTTGCCATCCTCAGCGTGCTGATCTCCCGCATTTCTTTCCGGGTGATCCTGAAGGGTCTGCGGATGATCCTGCTGATCATCCTGTTTACCGCGGCGCTGCAGATTTTTTACAATTCAAAAGGGACGGTATTATGGAAGCCTGTCCCCGCCTGGAAATTCGCCGTGACGGACCAGGGGATTTTCAGCGCGGTGTTTCTGTCCATCCGCATCGTCGCGCTGATCCTGTTCAGCTCGCTGCTGACCTATACCACGTCCCCCACCCAGCTGACCGACGCCATTGAGCGGCTGCTGAGCCCATTGAAGCTCCTGCGGGTCAACGTACACGCGCTCTCCATGATGATGACCATTGCCCTGCGCTTTATTCCCACGCTGATCGAAGAGCTGAACATCATCATCAGCGCCCAGAAATCACGGGGCGCAGACCTGGATTCCGGTTCGCTGCTCAAACGTGCCAAGGCGCTGGTACCTATCTTTGTGCCGCTGTTCGTCAGCGCCTTCCGACGGGCCTATGAACTGGCCTTCGCCATGGACTGCCGCTGTTATAACGGCGAAAAGGGGAGAACCCGCATGAAGATCATGAAGCTTGGCCCCCGGGATTATGTCGGCTTCGCCGCTTCGGCAATACTTACCGCCGCGGTCGTCGTCACCAGTTACGTCCCCCTCAGTTCCATCTTTATCTTTGAAAGCGTGATCTGAATTTATAACTATCTGATAACTCTGAAATACGACGGCGCCGGCTATCACGGATGGCAGCGTCAGAAAAACGCGGTTTCCGTGCAGCAGCGGGTGGAAGAAGCCGTCAGCGCACTGTTCAATACGCCGTTGACTGTTTCCGGTTGCAGCAGGACCGATACCGGCGTGCATGCAAATTGTTTTAAATGTAATTTTCATACGGAAAAACGCCTTCCTCACGCCACGGTCGTTTCCGGCATGAATTTCTTCCTTCCCGAGGATATCGCCGTCACCGACAGCATGGACGTGCCGGAGGATTTCGACGCCCGTTTCAGCTGCAAGGGGAAGGAATACATCTATAAAATCTATAACGGCTCCCTGCGGGATCCCTTTTACCGGGACCGGGCGCTGTTTTACCGGATGCCGCTGGACGCCGACCTGATGACGCAGGAGGCGCAGGCGCTGATCGGCACCCACGACTTCACCTCTTTCCGCGCGCTGGGCAGCAACGTCAAAACCACGGTGCGTACCGTCTCACACGCCTATGCGGAGCGCAGCGGGGAAGTGGTGACCTTCCACATTCAGGCGGATGGTTTTCTCTATAATATGGTGCGCATCGTCGTAGGAACATTGCTTTATATTTCAGAAGGAAAGATCGATCGCGGTTCGATCCCGCAGATCCTCGCTTCACTTGACAGAACGCAGGCGGGCAAGACCGCTCCGCCGGAAGGCTTATACCTCAATCAGGTATTTTATTGACCTTACAGATAACGACAGAAAGGAGCTGCGCATGCGCTGCCGGACGGATATCCGGTAACGCGGCAGAAATCGTCTTATGAGCGCTCACCGCAAAAAAAGACCCGCCCGCGGGAAAAAACAATCCGGCGCGGATGTTAAACGTCTTTTTAAGGTATTGGGTTTATCCTTATTGATCGTACTCCTTCTGCTGGCCGCCGTTCATTTCATTGCGCGGTATACCGATTGGGATATCTTCGGTTCCAAATCGAAAAACGACGTTCAGGACGGGGTGATCTATAAGATCGACGCGGACACCGTCAGAATGATGAGTCCCTACGGGGGCGGCGTCGCCCTGCTGACGAATTCGTCTGTGCTGTATCTGGATTCCTCCGGCAGGGAGATTGAAAGCAACAAGCATATCTTCGCGACCCCTGAAATGCGTCTGAACGACAAAACCGTTTTCCTTTATGACAAAGGCGGAACGGGATGCCGTCTCGAAAAGAACGCCTCCGTCTACCGTGAATTTACCGCGCCCGGCGTCGTCACCTGCGGGGCGGTGGGCAAAAAAGACAACTATGCCTTTGCTCTCGACAATCATGAAGGCTATCAGTCTCACATTTTTGTCTATTCCTTCAAAGGCGATAAGCAGTTTGAATGGGGCAGCGCCTCCGATTACTGCTTCCGCATGGCGCTTTCCGATTCCGGCAACCGGCTGGCGGTCTGTGTTCTTGGGGTTGAAAACGCCGAGTATT
>CAMVNL010000123.1 GCA_947168785.1 uncultured Clostridia bacterium
CGGCAGCGAAGAAAGGATGGCAGATCTGCGTGAGGATCCCCACGCCGTCGCCGGCGATCTCACAGCCCTCTTTCGCGTCACGGTCCGTGCCGACGGTATGGCCGGAGGGAGCGATCTGCCCCGGCGCGAACTTCACAATCACGTACATGCGGAAGTTCTTTGCGTCGTTGTCGCGGCAGTTGGAGACCGTGGCGTAGAGGGTGTTTGCCTTTGCGTCATAACGGAAGGAGCTGTCGCCGCAGAGCGGCAGAACGGAGAAGAAATTCTCTTTCGCGCCGTCAAACCGCACCCGAAGGGCGCCGCCCCGCACGCCGGGGGCCGCCTCCAACGTGCAGCGGTAGCGCAGCAGCCGGTAATTCAGATAGGCGGGGGTGAGGACCGCGTCCTGGGGGCGGAAGCCTGACCAGCGGGAGCCCGCGCCGAAATACCGGGTGAATTTCTGCGGTAGGAAAATGACCGTGCCGTAATCCGCGATCCAGGGGCTGGGCTGGTGGGTGATGCGCACGCCCTCAAAGGAGCGGGCGGCGGGGTGATAAAACCAGCTGGAATCGCTGGCCGTCTGCGGCGCAAAGGCAGCCATGGCAAAGGGCCTCTGGATCAAAGGCAGCGTGTTGCCGTTGGAAAAGCGGTGGACGGAGGCGCTGCCCTGTTTGATGTTGACGAATTCAGAAAAGCTCATTTCTTTCCCTCACTTGTTTTATTAGTCGGAAGTCGGAAGTCGGAAGTCTTTCATGGGAACAGATAATCTCTCACATAAAAGCAGTAGTTTTCAGCAGCATCGGCATATGATTTTTCAGTCTGATAAACGACCTGATTTTTCTGGGACTTCCGACTTCCGACTGATGACTTCCGACTTTATAAAAATCCCTGAGCGCTTTCACACGTTCAAGGATCGTTGTCAGAATATGCGATCAGCCTTCGCTTTTGATCTTGATGTCATAGCCGCGGCTCTCAAGGAAGGGCTTGATGCGCTGGGCATGGTTCATCAAGGTGCTGAGGGACATATCGTGGTTCAGGGCGTCGATCAGCAGGGAGATATATTTGGAGAGATCTACCTCGCAGTACCAGGGGCACTCTTTCAGCTCGGGAGAGCGGTAGATCAGATTGGTGGTGAACACGCGGCTGATAAAGCCCTCTTCATAGGCCTTGTTGAAGGCTTCGAGGCCGTTGCAGAACAGGCCGAAGGCGCAGCAGACGTAGATGTTGCGCGCGCCCATGCTCTTCAGGCGCTTGGCCACGTCCAGCATGGAATCGCCAGAGGAGATCATGTCGTCCACCACGATCACGTCCTTGTTCTCCAGACTGGAGCCGAGGAACTCATGGGCGATGATGGGGTTGCGGCCCTTAACCACGCGGGAGTAGTCGCGGCGCTTGTAGAACATGCCGAGGTCAAGGCCCAGCACGGAGGAGTAGTAGACGGCGCGGTTCAGGCCGCCCTCGTCGGGCGAGATGATCATCAGGTTATCCTTGTCGATCTTGAGATCGGGGATGTTGTTGACCATGGCCTTGATCATCTGATAGGTGGTATAGACGTTTTCAAAGCCCTTCAGCGGAATGGCGTTCATGACCCTGGGGTCGTGGGCGTCAAAGGTGATGATGTTTTCAACGCCCATCATGTTGCACAGCTCCTGCAGGGCCAGCGCGCAGTCGAGGGATTCCCTCGCGCTTCTCTTGTGCTGGCGGCCTTCGTACAGCATGGGCATGATGACGTTGATGCGGCGGGCCTTGCCTTCCATGGCGGCGATGGCGCGTTTCAGGTTGGCGTAGTGATCGTCAGGAGTGTAAGGCACGTCCGCCCCGTACATCTCGTGGGTCAGACCGTAGTTGAAGCAGTCGCAGATGATGAAAATATCATAACCGCGCACGGATTCCTTCAGCATGCACTTGCCCTCGCCCGTGCCGAACTTCGGGAAGTTTGCCTTCAGGATATACGTATCTCTCACGTAACCGGAAAAAGCGATGGTGGACTTGTGTTCACTGTCCCTTCTGTCTCTCCACTTGACCAGATAAGAATCAATCTTGCGGGCCAGCTCCTCGCATCCCGGAAGGGCAATGATCCCAAGGGATCCGTAAGGAATGGTCGTAAATTCGTCAGTGTAAACCGGCATAGCGCTTACTCTCCTGCTTTTTATTAAATTTTTGAACCGGAGCGACGGGAATCGACCGTTGTTCCGGTACATTTTTTATTTTACTACAAATATTTTATTTTGCAAGGTTGAAGGGATTTTTTGAATTGAAAAATCCACCCGTATTTTATTTGATCTTTTGTATAAAGTTACAAAAACAGATATTTTATTGCCTGTACCGCAAAATAAATCACCGGCTGGTGGATCAGATACACCCAAAGGCTGTATCTGCCGACAAACGCAGCGGGGCCAAGACGGAACGACAGCGCCTTTCCCGTCCGGGGATTTCCCATGACGAGCGGGTGAAGGAAATACCCGCAAAGCGCGGCGAACAGCCACGGCAGCAGGCCGAAATAATCCGCCGAGACGAAGCCGTTGAAGGGAAAGCCGAAAAAGGCGGTAAGGTAATTCCGGTAAAAAAAGGACGGCCAGCGAAACAGGACCGCGCCGTAAAAACCGGCGTAGCCGAAATTGCAGGAAAAGAACAACAGGAACAGGACAAGGGAAACGGCGGCGCCAACGGCAGGCGGAACGCGCCGCAGCAGCGGATGCAGCCCGCAGAGAATCCATTTCGCCACTCCCATAAAGGTCAGGACGCCGAAGATCACGAAGACTTCCCTGTCCAGCAGCCGGGTAGCGGCCGTCACGACCAGCCCCGCGGCGAAGAGCAGCAGCCCCTTGCGCGCGTTGCGTCTGCCGAAATGGAAACAGAAGCCCGACAGGAGGATAAAGCAGGCCGCGCCGATATCCCGCACCACGTTCACGCCGCGCATCCAGGGGGCATCCATATCGAAGCCGAACGCGGACAGAATATCAAAAAGGGTATGATACGCGATCATACCCATGATGAGGACGCCCCGCACCGTGTCGGGGAGGCCGTATCTGATGCGGTTTTCGTTTCCGTCAGTCTTCATCCAGCACCTTTTGCAGGAACCGCGCCACGTCTTCATAGACCTTTTCGCGGTCCTCCTCGTTGAGGATCTCATGGCGGTCGCCGGGATAGAGGATGACCTCCGGCAGGATACCGGCGGTTTCCAGCGCGTCCGCCGCCGCCAGCACGCCCTTGCCGTTCATGCCCACCGGATCCTTCGCGCCGGCGATCAGCATCACCGGGAAGCCGTAGGGCAATTTGAAGGGCAGCTCGGGGTCGCTGGCCTTGACCGCCAACGTGACAAGCTCCCGGTTCAGGGCGTTGGAGGCTTTGAAGCCGCAGAGCGGATCGGCCCGGTAGGCCTCGATATTGGCGCGGCTGCGGGACAGCCAGGCAAGGTCGTCGCCGTCCTTCAGACCGATGGAGCCCAGCTTTGTGACCAGCGACAGGGGAAGGTTGGAGCCGGATTCCATGGGATCAAGGTTGTCGAAAATCCGTTCAACTGAATCTCGGAAGGCCAGCAATTGCTGCGGCACCTGCCCGGTACCGCAGAAGACGGCGCCGGTCAGCTCCTCACCGAAAGCGCCGCAGTAGATGCGGGAAAGGAGCGAACCCATGGAATGGCCAAAGAGGAAATACGGCAGACCGGGGTACCTCTTCGCCATGATCTTATGCAGCGTGTTCATATCCCGCAGCATATTGACGTGGTCGCCGTAGTCCACCATGCCCAGCAGCGCCTCGTCCTGCACAGACTTGCCGTGGCCCAGATGGTCGTTGCCGCAGACGACGTAGCCCCGCCCCGCAAGGAAACGGGCGAATTCGTCATAGCGCCCGATATGCTCCGCCAGACCGTGGGCGATCTGCACCACGCCGACGGGATCTTTTTCATCGTCCTGCCAGATCAAAGCGCGGATGCTGTTGACCCCGTTGCAGGAGGTATAGTAGGCTTCTTTTCGTATGACTGCCATATGGAAATTACCTTTCTGACAACAATCGGATTCAATTCAATGATGAAAGATGAGAGATGAATGATGAAAATCGGATGGACTTCGTCCATGCCTGATTATAATGCCGGCCGCAGGCCCCGATTTCATCTTTGATCTTTCATCTTTCATCTTTATTCAGTATCACTCCCAAAGGTACACCCTCGTCTCGTAGGGCCGCAGGGTGAAGCCGTTGTTGATGATGCCCGTGGTGTTGTAGTTGTTCAGCACCAGCTCGCCCTTGGAGAGATCGAAGCCCTCCGGCGCTTTGAAGGCCACGGCCTTGTCGGTGAAGGAGCAGACCACCAGCATCTTTTTGCCGTCGAGATAGCGGGAGTAGCAGAAGATATTGCTGCTCTCGTGGTAGTGCTCTTCATAGGAGCCGTAGATGCACACGTCGTGTTCTTTTCTGAACTTGATCAGCTTACGGTAGAAGTTCAGGATGGAATCGGGGTCGTCCTCCTGGGAGGCCACGTTGATCTGCTTGTAATTGGGGTTAATATAGAACCAGGGCTTTTCGGCGGTGGTGAAGCCTGCGTTGGGGGCGTCGCTCCACTGGACCGGGGTGCGGGCGTTGTCGCGGCTGGCGTAGTGGGCCAGCTCCATGGCTTTTTTCTTGCCCAGCAGCTTGCTGGCGATGCCGTAGACGTTCTTGGTGGAGATATCCTCATACATATTGATATCCGGCAGGGCGTAGTTGGTCATGCCGATCTCCTGCCCCTGATAGATGAAGGGGGTGCCGGACTGGCACATATACATGACCGCCAGCATCTTGGCGCTCTGCTCACGGTATTCCAGCGAGCCGTAGCGGCAGACCACACGGGGCTGATCGTGGTTCTCGATATAGAGGGCGTTCCAGGCCTTGCCGTAAAGCTGATGCTGCCAGTTGGTATAGACCTTTTTCAGTTTTTTCAGGTTGAAGGGCATTTTCACCCAGGAGACGAACATGCAGTCCGCCTCCATGTGCTGGAAGTGGAACATCATGTTCAGCTGCTGCCCCGGCCCTTCTTTGATGTGCATCAGCGCCTTTTTGGGCGTCATCATGGGGGCCTCGCCCACGGTCATGCAATCATACTTGGAGAGCACGTCGTTCTTGAATTCCATCAGGTATTCGTCCAGATGGGGGCCGTGGACGTAGTGCTCGATGCCCGTGCCGATGGGGAACCAGTAGGGGCTGGAGGGCAGGCCCTCGTCCTTGGAGATGAAGGTGATCACGTCCTCGCGGAAGCCGTCCACGCCCATATCCAGCCAGAAGCGCATGATATCCTTGACCTCTTCGCGGACCTTGGGGTTGTCCATGTTCAGGTCGGGCTGCTCCTTGGCGAAGAGGTGGAGGTAATACTCGTCAAGGCCTTTGTCGTATTCCCACGCGTCGCCGCCGAAGGTGGATTTCCAGTTGTTGGGCTTGCGGCCAAAGGATTTTCCCTTGCGCCAGTAATAATAATCGTGGTAGGGATTGTCATCGCCCTTTTTGCTCTCCAAAAACCACTGGTGCTGGTCGGAGGTGTGGTTGACGACAAGGTCCATGATGACCCGCAGGCCTCTTTCGTGGGCGCCCTTGAGCACCGCCTTGAAGTCGTCCAGCGTGCCGTATTCCGGGGCGATATCCCGGTAGTCGGCGATGTCGTAGCCGTAGTCCTTCTGCGGGGACTTATACAGCGGGGAGAACCAGATGGCGTCCACGCCGAGGCTCTTGATGTAGTCGAGTTTGGAAAGGATGCCCTTCAGGTCGCCGATGCCGTCGCCGTTGCCGTCGCAGAACGAGCGGGGCCACACCTGATAGACCGCCATTTCCTTATACCATGATCTTTTGATTTCTTCTGCCATGATGATACCTCCGGATATAAGATGATGTGATTATATTTGTTAAAAATTGGGAGTTTGTCGAGCCGTCAGCTCGACAAAGAGTTGAAAGTTGAAAGTTGAAATTCGGAAGCCCTGTCGGGCTTGATTATATCCTATCATACCGGTCGCAGAACCGACATTTTATCTTTCAACTTTTCACTTTTAACTTTTCGAGCGTCAGCTCGACAAATCCCCATTTCAGGATCAGCTCAGCAACTTCCCCAGTTCGCCGATGTTGTCCAGCGCGAGGGTGGCGCGGATGGGAGATTTTTCATACTGCTCGGGCGAGGTGACGCCGGTAAAGACCAGAACGGATTTCAGGCCGTTGTTCGCGCCGATGGCGATATCCGTTTCCAGCCGGTCGCCCACGAAGCAGATCTCCTCCCGGGTGCAGCCGATGCGGTTGGTGACGTAATCCACCGTAAAGCCGTAGGGCTTGCCCATGATGAGGTCCGGCGTGCGGCCGGTGGAGGCCTCGAACATGGCGATGAACGCCCCCACGTCCGGCATGAAGCCGTGGGCCAGCGGGCAGTTCACGTCCGGGTGGGTGGCGATATACTCCGCGCCGTCCGCGAGGAAATTGGCGGTTTTGTCGATATCGTCATAGGAGAATTCCGTATCGAAGCCCACCACCACGATATCGGGGTGCTCCTCCGTCAGCGGGATGCCCGCCGCCTCAAAGTCGCCCCGCAGATTATGGTTACCCAGCAGGTAGACCGTCTTGCCCTTTCTGTGACGCTGTAAAAAGTCGATGGTCACGTGGGAGGAGATGATGACGCTCCCCTCCTCGGCGTGGAACCCGGTCTTTTCCAGCTTGTCGAGGCATTCCTGCTCGTTGTGGGATGAATTATTTGTAAAGAAAAAAAAGTCTTTTCCGCTGCGCTTCACCGCTTCGGCAAATTCCACCGCGCCGGGCAGCAGCTCGTAGCACAGATAAAAGGTGCCGTCCATATCCACGATGAAGCACCTGACGTCGGAAAACGTCTCGATCACGTCCATTCTGTCAGTATCCCGTCTCT
>CAMVNL010000124.1 GCA_947168785.1 uncultured Clostridia bacterium
TGCCTACTTCCTTCCACCGAGCGTTTCGGCCTTCTCTCAATAACCAATTCATCACCATGGGGCTTCCGTCCGGCTGCGGCTGGATCTGTTTGAGAATTATTCCGGCAGCTTCCGTTTCGCCCCCGGCGACTTTGCGGAAACCGGCACCGTCACCCGCACCCTCAGCGCGGGCTACGTGACCGCAAACGGCACGCAGAACGTGTCGCTGGGCGAGGGGTGGGAAGAGCGCGACTGGATCGGCCCCGCAGAAGGGACCGTTCACTATAAAGACGGCAGGGGGGCCATCACCCTCACCCCCGCGCTGAAAAACGGCGTGGTGGTCCGGCTGTGCTCCGTGACCACCGGCAGCTACTTCCTCGCCTGGTACGACGCCAAGGGCGCGTATCTCGGCAAGACCTATTCCTTCTCGCTCAATAATAAGGAAAAGGACGTGGCGGCCGTCTGTCCGGGCGGCGCGGCGGGAAAGTATACTGTCGTGCTGTTCTCCGAAGTCTATGACAGCGACGCCATTCTGAAAAGCACCACCCTTGACACGCTGGAAAAAGGGCAGGAGATCACCCGGTGGAGCGTGACGCTGAAAGAAACGGAGATCAAAGCGCTCTCTTCCTATGAGATCGACGGCGTCACCGGCGAGAACGCCCTCTACGTCACCAAGCCCCACACCACGCTGAATCCGAGTACGAAGGGCTTTTCCTCCGCCTCCGAAATCGTCGTGTTCAGCGGCACTATCGGGCTGGACCCCGGCCTTGCCGACGGCAAACTGCACGTGCTGCATATCGATACCAACAAAGACGGCCCCACCATGGTGCCCGTGGCCCTGACGCTCAACGGCAGAACGTTCCCGCTGAAGGGCCGCGACGTCGGCTATACCGTGGATCTTGAGCAGCTGGCCAAAGAGGGCGTGGGCAACGGGCCCATTCCGCTGCCCTGCTCCATCGCCCTGTACGCCAGGCCCTTCCGCACCGATAAGGATATGTGGCTGGATATCCGCGCGGACGTGTCCTATACCGGCGGCAGCCGCAACTGGGAACCCGTTGGGCAGGCGACGGTACAGCGGCCCGGCTCTACCGTGGAGACCCGCTCCACCTACGTCTGCGGCGACAAGGTGGCGCTGAGCGGCGTCGCCCTCGCCAACGAGACCGTCTCCGTCTACGATAACGAACAGCTCATCGGCCGGGGCCGCGCGGAGGGCAGCGGCCGATGGAGCGGCGAGTTCGCCCTGGCCGGCACCGACCCGCAGATCACCACCGCCCATGAGATCTACGCGGTCACCGCCTCCGGCGTGAAGTCGCCCTCCCTCTATCTGATCCACCGGGCGAATGGCCCGCAGCTCAAAGACCTGATCATGTATCTGGGCAACACCGCCGTGCCCGCCGGCTCCGGTTATACCATCGGCATGGGGTATCTCATCCGCGATATCAGCTTCAAGGCGGTGTTCGAGCACCCGGAGATGCTGCAGGTCATGTCCGGCTGGGGCTGCAAGGTGGTGGTGAAGGCCTATCTCGGCAACGGCGAGATCAAATATATCAAGACAAAAGAGAATAAAGACGGCACCTTTACCGGCAAGCTGGGGGATTCCACCTCCTACGTGGCCGCCACGGAGGCGCTGTATCAGCCTGCGCCGGACGTGTCCATCTGCACCCCCTCGGAGGACGGCGTCGCCGCCTTCCAGATCAAGGAGGAATATATGGAATGGTTCAGCCCCCTCAATGACCTGCTGGCGGAGGGCGTGGACTACGGCGTGAAAAACAAGGCGGCCTGGTTCGGCCTGACGGCAAAGGACGATATGGCCGTGACCTTCAAGGGCGGCAAGGCGACCGTCTCCGGCAACACCGCGGGGCTTTTGGGCGTCAGCGGCGAAACCATCCGCAAGGGGCTGGAGGAGGCCGCCGGGAAGCTGGCCACGCAAAAGCTCACCCTGAACCGCATGAACGTCCGTTTCCGCAACAAGCAGAACGTGATGGACTGGCTCAACAAGGCGGCAGTGGAACAGTCCTCCTCCGGTAAGAGCGGCGTGTACCTGCGCAGCGGCCTCATATCCACCAAAAAGGCGTTTGACAGCGCCAGGGGCGCCATCGAGCAGTATGCCACCAACCCCACCTACAACGAAAACGCCTCCTCCTCCAACCACGTGCGGGTGCAGGCGGGCGAGGGCAGGACCTTTGACGTCTACAACATTTCCGACGTGGAGCGGGACGGGGACGGCCTGATCGTCTCCGGCACCTATCAGGTGTTCGCCGTCTACGGGGCGGATACCACCGGCCCCACCCCGGTTTATTCCTCCTCCGTCGCCTTTTTGGCGGGCAACGACTTCCGGGGGTATCAAGGCCTGAAACGGACCGAAAGCGTCGTGGACGAGCTGAACCGCCATATCTACGTGTTCTACGACGGCAAATTCACCGAGGACAAGGCCTATGAGCTGGAAAGCAAAATGGGCTCCGACGCCGGCGCGTATTCCGCCCTGGCGGGGCTGGCCGGCGCGCTGATGGACGTGGGCGAAAACGCCCCTGCCTGGCTGAAGGGCGTCGACAAGGGCATGAATATTACGGGGCTCAGCGCGGGCATCATTTCGCTTGTGCAGGGTGAACGGGATACGCGCCACCGCTACGGCGTGCGCATCCGCACCAAGAGCGATATGGACAATCTGCTGGATTCCCCCTGCTATAAGCGACTCAGCGAAGAGGACAAGGCGAAGTGCGACGCGGCCTATGAGCGGTATCTGGAGGCCTATGAGGAATATGAAACCGTCGACGATTACTTCGCGCCGGTCAATTTCTTCTTCAATGAAACCGGCGTGCTGCTGTCCATCGGCGGGCTGATCCCCGTTTACGGCAAGCTGGCCGGTAAGGTGGCCGCGGGCGTGGGCGTGGTGGGCTGCCAGCACGGCATCGCAGGCGGCATCGTGCTGGAGGATATGCAGCATGAGATGGTCCGCGTCTATGAAAAATCCTACCGGGAAATCGGCGATATTTTCCAAAGCAACGCCGACCGCAACAACCTGCCCGACTGCAAAAAAATCCAGATCAACCCGAACCATATCTACCATCCCCACTTCGATCCCTCCGGTATCGTCTATGAAGGCGTCATCGAGAACCCGGTGGCGGGGGCCGAGGTGACCCTGTGGTACGGCGTGGACGCCCAAGGCCGGCCGGTGAAGGAGGCGGACGCGAAGAACGTGAAAGAGGTGATCCCCGCCGCCGACGTGACGGAAAAAACGCCGGTGGAGACCACCCAGATCACCGGCGCGGACGGCAGATATCAGTGGTTCGTGCCGGAGGGGCTGTGGTTCGTCACCGCTTCTTACGCGGAAATGGAGGGCAGCTCCGCCGCCGATACCGCCGCCACCGTGACCGTTCCCGGCGCGCAGGTGAACGGGCAGACCGTGAAAAAACTGCTGCCGGTGCTGCCGGTGCAATTGGACGTGAACATCCCGCTGGTGGACAAGACCGCCCCGGCGGTGGAAAGCGTCCGCTTCACCGACAAGGGGATCTACGTCGCCTTCACCAAATACATGGTGGATTCGGCGGGCGGCGCGGATTCCGTACTCAACAAGGCCAACTACGCGCTGCGGGGCGTTTCCGGCGCGGTTGAAATTACCAAGGTCGTCCCGGTGGAGCAGGGGCATACCCCCGCCAATATCGACGGCAAGAATGTGAAAACCTATACCCGCACGGTGCTGCTGACGCCGAAAACCGCCCTGAAACCCGGCGTCAGCCTGGTGCTGACGGTGAAAAAGGCGGTCAAGAGCTACGCCGGTTCCCCCATGGCGGCGGACGCCGTGACCGGCGGGACCGCTGCCGCGGAGAAGGCCCTGCCCGCCCCCGTGATCGCGGGCGGCGGCAAGCAGACCGTCCCCTACGGCGCGGCGGCAACGCTCACGCTGCCCGAAGGCGCGCCGGAAAACGCGAAGATCCATTACACCACGGACGGCTCCGTTCCCACGGCGGCAAGCGCCCTCTATACGGACGGCGTCGCCGTGACCGGCAACGTGACGCTGAAGGCCATCGCCGTCTGTCCCGGTTATCCGGACAGCCCCGTGACCACGGGGACCTTCACCGTGGCCGAAGCGCCGGCCTCCACCGCGGCGGGAGACGTGACCGCCGACAGGGGAGCGACGGCGGGGTTGTCCGTGACGCTGACCGGCAAGGGATATGAACAGACCGTGAAGGTCTCTTCCGACGGCAGCTATCTGTTCCGGGCCGTGCCGGTGGGCAGCTATACCCTCCGTTTCGCGGGGAATGACGATTTTGCCCCGGCGCAGCAAGCCGTGGAGGTCACGACCTTTGACCCGTGGGTCAATCTGCCTCTGACGGCCAAAACGCCGGCCTATACCATCGGCGACGTGGACGGCGACGGCAGGATCACCTCTGCCGACGCCCGGCTGGCCCTGCGGCGCAGCGTGAAGCTGGAGGATTACCCGGAGGGGTCCGCGGCGTACCTCGCCTGCGACGCGGACGGCGACGCAAAGGTCACCTCCGCCGACGCCCGCCTGATCCTGCGGGCCAGCGTGGGGCTGGAGGACGCCTCCCAATGGAAAAAGGCGGCGTGAGGCTGCCGACAGACGTTTATCGAAAAAACCGATACGCAGAGGTTTAAGGATATGAAAAAGACGAAAGTGGTCCTGATGGGCGATTCCATCCGGCTGATGGGCTACGGCAGCGCCGTGCCCGCGTTGCTGGGCGACGCTTACGAGGTGTGGCAGCCCGAAACCAACGGAAAATTTGTGTCCAACGTGCTGCGGGACCTGTTCGACATGGCGGACCGGATCGACGAAGCGGATATCGTGCATTTCAACAGCGGGGAATGGGATATCTGCGAGCTGTTCGGCGACGGCCCCTTCACCCCGTTGGAGTTTTACGTTTCACAGATTTTACGTATTGTTGATATTTTGCAGGCAAAGGGAAAAACCGTGATCTTTGCCACCACCACGCCGGTGCGTGCGGAGAACGTCCACAACCACAACGGCGTGATCGAGCAGTTCAACGCCGCAGTGGTGCCGCTGCTGAAAGGGAAAGGCGTGCTGATCAACGACCTGTACGCCGTGGTGGCCGAAGACGTCTATGAGAACGTCTGCGACGACACTATCCACCTGTCGCCGGTGGGCATCGAGCGCTGCGCCGCCAGTACTGCCGCTGCCATCCGCCGCGCGGCGGAAGAAAAGGAAGCGAAATGAAACAGGCAAAATGGATCTGGCATCCCGGCGACTTTGAAATCTATCACCACATGCTGCTGTCCTTCCGGCGGCAGGAAAAGGGCTGCGACTATCCCTGCGTGTGGCATATCTGCCGCCCGGAGGCCAACGTGCGGTTCCGCAAAAACTTCACGGCGGAAACCGGCGGCGAAATCACCGTGGTCACCCACGGCGTTGGCATGGTGCGCCTCGGCGGCAGGCTGTGGCGGGTCAACGAGCCCATCCCCGTCCCGGCGGGGGCGCACGAAATCAGCGTGGAGCTGTGCGACGTGAAGGCTTTCCCCGCTATCTTTGTCGACAGCGATATCCTGGTCACGGACGAGAGCTGGTTCACCGACCCCTACGACGCGGTGATGGTACCCGCCGCCTGCGAGCCCGCCTATACCTCTCCGGCGGACGATCCCGCGGTGTTCCCCTTCGCCTATGCGGATATCGATCCGGTTTCCGTGGAGGAGATCCCCGGCGGCGTTCTCTATGACTACGGAAAAGAGCAGTTCGGCCCCGTCCGGGCGACGGTCCCCGAGGGCGCAGATATCCTGCTGGTCTACGGCGAAAGCCGGGAGGAGGCGCTGGACCCGGGAAAGGCCATCCGTTGGGAAAAGCGGAGCGCCGGCGACGGCCCGGAGCGTCCGGCCAGGGCCTGCCGCTATCTCGCCGTCACAGGCGAGGGGGCGAAGGACGTGGTCCTTGCCGCCCGGCTGGAGTATCTGCCCATGGCGGATAAGGCCTCCTTTACGTCCGACGAGCCGGGTCTGAACGATATCTGGGACCTGTGCGCCCGCACCTTCCACCTGAACACCCGGGAGTTCTTTCTGGACGGCATCAAGCGGGACCGGTGGGTCTGGTCCGGCGACGCCTACCAGTCCTACATGATCGCCCGCTATCTGTATAACGATCCCTCCGTCACGGAGCGCACCATCACGGCCCTGCTGGGCAAGCCGCCGTTCAAGCTGCACGTCAACACCATCAACGACTATTCGGCGTACGTGGTCATCTCCGTGTGGGAGCATTACGCGGCCACGGGGCGGCTGGATTTTATCAGAACCGTCTGGCCCAACGTAAAGGCGCTGTATGAATTCATCGTCTCCCGGCTGAATGAGACCGGCTACGTGGTCCGGCGCGACGGGGACTGGATCTTCGTGGACTGGGGAGTGCTGGATAAAGACAGCCCCGTCTGCTTCGAACAGATTTTGCTGTGGCAGGTGTACCGGGTGATGGGCAAGCTCTCCGCCCTCATCGGCGAGCCGGACACGTACACCGCCCGGGCCGACGCGCTGCGGCGGCAGATCCTCGCGGATTACTGGGACTCGGAGAAGGGGGCCTTCATCGACAGCTTTACCTCCGGCAAACGCTTTGTCACCCGCCAGACCAACGTGTTCGCCGTTCTTTATGATTTTGTGGAGGGAAGGCAAAAACAGAGCGTCGTCGACAACGCCCTGCTGAATCCCGATCTGCCCGCCATCACCACCCCCTATTTCAAGCTGTATGAGCTGCTGGCCCTGTGCGAGATCGGCGAGATCGAGACGGCGCAGGACTACATCGCCTCCTACTGGGGCGGCATGATAAAGGAGGGGGCCACCTCCGTGTGGGAGGCCTACGACCCCACCCAATCCGGCGCGGAACACTACGCCATGT
>CAMVNL010000125.1 GCA_947168785.1 uncultured Clostridia bacterium
CCCCTGTCCGGAGGGCCTCGTCCTGCTTCACCGTCACGTCATACCCGCGGGCGCAGAAATACGCAAGGTTGGACTTTTTCTGCCCGATCATTTTAGAGAGGTCCCGGGGATTCACCCGGAGGGTATATGCCCCGGCGGGAAGCGATCGCAGCCGTTCCTCCGTCATATCCCTGAAGATGCGGCTTTCGCACAGCTCGCCGAAGGCGGGGTGATAGACGCCCGCCAAAAAGCCTTCCTCCACGTTTCCGCCGGAATGAAGCCCCAGCCGGATTACCCGGATGCCGCTTTCGCGGAACAGCCGCAGGAGCCAGGCGCAAAGGGCGACGGAATCCTCAAGAGAGGGAGGAACGTATGCCCCCTGCCGCCACAGGCCGGCCAGCTTCGTGTGCTCCAGCACCACCGTGGGGTAGACGCGCACGGTATCGGGCCGCAGTTCCACGAACCGCCGCGCCGTGTCTGCGTCCTTTTCCGCGTCGGAACCGTACAGGCCCGTCATCATTTGAAGGCCCAGCGAAAAGCCGTGACGCCGGATCCGCCGACAGGCGTTCTCCGTGTCCTTGGCCGTATGCCCCCGTTCGTTGAGGGCAAGGACGGTATCGTCCATGCTCTGCGCCCCCAGCTCGATGGCAGTGACGCCGTACTCCCTTAAAAGGGACAGCACCTCGTCGTCCACGCAATCGGGCCGGGTGGAGATGCGGACGCCGCCGAAATCGCACCCCACGTAGGGCCGCGCCGTCTCCAGACAGGCGATCATCTCCTGCCGGTCGATGGCGGTAAAGCTGCCGCCGAAAAAGGCGATCTCGCTGTTGGCAACGTCGTGTTCACAGGCGCGGGCCGTCTCGCAGGCCGCCCGGATGCGCTCCGGCGTGAGAGGCTGCGTCTGCCCGGAGATGATCCGCTGGTTGCAGAACACGCAGGCGTGGGGGCACCCCCAGTGCGGCACGAACAGCGCCACGTTCACGTGCTTCATCCGGTAATGCCCATGAGGGCCAGCGCCTCTTTGGCCGCCGCCTGCTCTGACTTTTTCTTGCTGTGCCCCACGCCGGTGCCGATCAGGTTGGAGTTGAGATAGACCTCCGTCGTAAAGGTTTTGTCGTGGTCGGGGCCGCTTTCCGCCGCCAGCACGTAGGTCAGGTGTTCGTCGGGGTTCTTCTGGATGACCTCCTGTAAGATCGTCTTGTAATCCGTGACGGAGGCCACGTCCTTTTCGGTATGGGAGACGAAGCGCAGCACGAATTTCTTCGCCGCCTCCAGGCCGCCGTCCAGATAGATGGCGGCGATCAGCGCTTCAAAAGCGTCCGATAAAATGGACGGACGCTCCCGGCCGCCGATCAGGTCCTCGCCCGTGCCCAGCAGCAGGTACTCCCCCATGCCGATCTCGTTCGCGAAAACCGCCAAAGATTTTTCGCAAACGGCATTGGCACGGAGCTTGGTGAGCTGCCCCTCCGGCGTGCCGGGAAGGGACTTGAACAGGTATTCCGCGGTGATGAACCCCAATACGGAATCCCCCAGAAATTCCAGCCGCTCGTTGTTGACGCCGGTGCCCCGTTCGTTGGAATAGGACGAATGGGTCAGCGCCACCCGCAGTAGGTCTTTGTTTTTAAATTGGTAGCCGATTTTTGTCTCTATGGTTTTCATGGTGTCCTTTCATTGTCTTCTGGTAGCACGGCGCATTGCGCCGTCTGACGCTTCCGGCAAAGATCACTATTATGGCATTGCGACAACCGTTCCCGGCAGGTAATACGCCCAAGGGAACAAATCGTTATGGGGATCCGACAGACGGCGCAATGCGCCGTGCTACGATAGTTGTTTCGCAATCAGCGGCACCTCAATGCCGCTCCGGGCACAAACAACATATTAGACAGATGTTTGGTTGAACAACTTTTCTTTTGTCAGGGGAAACGATTATCAAAAAAAACCGTTTTAAAAGTTACAATTGCCGGGAGCGGCACTGAGGTGCCGCGCTACCGGGTTATTTCAGTTTTTCGGCGTCTATGTACGCCGCGGCGTCCCTCATTCCTCTCTCGCAGATCGCCGCGTATCTTGCCCGTTTATCTCTGATGCGGTCGGGCAGGGGGGGCAGCAGGCCGAGGGCCGCGCCCATGGGCTGGAAGTTTTTGATGGAATCGTCCGCGATATAGCGGGACAGGGCCCCCAGCATGGTGGTCTCGGGGAACAGCACCGGGGCTTTGCCCTCAATGCGCCTGGCCGCGTTGATGCCGGCGAGGATACCGGCGGCGGCGGATTCCATGTACCCCTCCACGCCGGTGATCTGCCCGGCGAAGAAGATATCGGGATGGTCCTTCATGCTGAACGCGGAGGTGAGCACCGCCGGGGAATTGAGGAAGGAGTTGCGGTGCATGACGCCGTAGCGCACGAAATTGGCCTCCTTCAGCGCGGGGATCATGGAGAACACCCGCTTCTGCTCGGGGAATTTCAGGTTGGTCTGAAAGCCCACCAGATTATAGAGGGTCCCCTCACGGTTCTCCTTGCGCAATTGGAGTACCGCCCAGGGGCGGTGGCCGGTTTTGGGGTCCCGCAGGCCGACGGGCTTCATGGGGCCGAAGCGCAGGGTGTCCGCGCCGCGTTTCGCCATGACCTCCACGGGCATGCAGCCTTCATAAATACCGCCCTTTTCAAAATCCCGCAGGGTGACCACCTCGGCGGAGACCAGCGCGTCATAAAACGCCTCATACTCCTCCTTGTTCATGGGGCAGTTGATATAATCGTCGTCGCCGCCCCGGTCATAGCGGGAGCTGGCGAAGGCGTGGTCCATGTCGATGCTCTCCGCGTCCACAATGGGCGCGGCGGCGTCGTAAAAGCTGAGCCGGTCGCCGCAGAGCTTCGTGATATCCTCGCTCAATGCGTCGCTGGCCAGCGGCCCGGCGGCCACGACGACGATCCCCTCCCGGGGAATTTCCGTGACCTCCCCCCGCACCAGCTCGATCAGCGGATCTCGCTCAATGGCGGCGGTGACGGCGGAAGCAAAGTCCTCCCGGTTCACCGCCAGCGCGCCGCCGGCGGGCACGGCGGTCTCTTTCGCGCAGGCCACGCACAACGAGCCCAGCAGCGCCATCTCGTTTTTCAGCTCCCCCGCCGCCGAATCGGGGCGGGAGGCCTTGAAGGAGTTGGAACAGACCAGCTCGCACAGCTTTTCGCTCTTGTGGGCCGGAGAAAACCGCACGGGCTTCATCTCATAGAGCCGCACCGGGATCCCCCGTTTCGTGAGCTGCCTGGCGGCCTCCACACCGGCAAAGCCGCCGCCGATCACCGTCACACGATCACTCATCGTCTTCCGCCTTTTTCTTCTTTCCTTTTCTTTCAAAGCCGCAGTTGGGGTCAAGGCATTTATAGACGCCGCCCCGGGCCTTGAACAGGGATTTTCCGCACTGGGGGCAGGCTTCGCCCGTGGGCATATCCCAGGTCATGAACTTGCATTCCGGATAGTTGGAGCAGCCGTAGAAGGTATAGCCCCGCTTGGACTTCTTGCTGATCATCTTATTGCCGCACTCGGGGCAGAAGCCCTCGGTCTCCACCACGTAGGGCTTGGTGGTCTTGCACGCCGGATAGTTGGGGCAGGCCAGGAACTTGCCGAAGCGCCCCACCTTGACCACCATCAGCGCGCCGCAATTCTCGCAGGGGATATCGGTCTTGTCCTCCTCCAAGGCGATCTTCTGCCCCTCCATGGAGGCCTTCGCCTTGGCCAGCGTCTCCTCGAACTCATCGTCGAACTCGTGGAGCATCTTCACGTAGTCGTAGCCCCCCGCCTCGATCTTGTCCAGGTCTGCCTCCATACCGGCGGTGAATTTGGTGTTGACGATCTTGGGGAATTTCTCCTTCAGCAACTCCGTGATGGCAATGCCCAGCTCCGTGGGCTTCAGGGTCTTCTTGGATTCCCGGATCACGTAATCCCGGTCGAGGATCTTGGAGAGGATGGTGGCGTAGGTGCTGGGACGGCCCACGCCCGTCTCCTCCAGCGTCTTGATGAGGCTGGCTTCCGTATAGCGCATGGGGGGCTGGGTGTAGTGCTGCTCGTCCTTCAGCTCCTTGAGCTTGAGGGCCTTGCCCTCGGTGAACTCCGGCAGGACGGATTCGCCCTCGTCGTCGTCCGCGTTGTTGTCATATAAGACGGAATAGCCGTCAAACTTGGTGGAATAGCCGCTGACGGTGAACAGGCACCAGCCGGGCTGCCCTTCTTTGACCGCGTGGATCTCGGTCTTGACCGTGTTCTGCACGCAGTTGGCCATGAGGCTGGCGATGAAACGCCGCCAGATCAGGGAATAGAGCTTATACTGCTCCGACGTGAGGGAGCTTTTGGCCTCCTCCGGCGTGAGGGAGACGATGGAGGGGCGGATGGCCTCGTGACCGTCCTGGGCCCCGGCGCGGGTCTTGAAATAGCGAGGCTTGTCGGGCAGGTACTTGTCGCCGTAGGTCTTGGCGATGAACTGGTTGCCCTCCGCGCGGGATTCCTCGGAGATCCGCAGGGAGTCGGTTCTCATGTAGGTGATAAGACCCACGGAGCCGATGCCTTCCACGTCCACGCCTTCATACAGCTCCTGGGCCACCTTCATGGTACGCTTGGCGGTGAAGCCCAGCTTGCGGGAGGCCTCCTGCTGCAGGGTGGAGGTGATGAAGGGGGGCGAGGGCTGCTTTTTGCGCACACCCTTTTTGACGGATTCCACGGTATAGACCGCGCCGTCCAGCCGGGCGAGGATCTTTTCGGCGTCCTCCTTGCAGTTCAGCGGCACCTTGCCGTTCTCGTCCCCGGCGAAGGCGGCCTTGAAGGCCTTTTTGCCGGGCGGGTTCGTCAGCATGGCGTCGATGGTCCAGTACTCCTCCGGCACGAACTTGTTGATCTCCGCCTCACGGTCCACGATGAACCGCAGGGCCACGCTCTGCACGCGGCCGGCGGAAAGGCCCCGGTGGATCTTCTGGGAGATAAACGGGGACAGCCGGTACCCCACGAGGCGGTCAAGGATGCGCCGCGCCTGCTGGGCGTTGACAAGGTCAATATCGATCTTTTCGGGATGGGCGATGCCCGCCTCCACGCTGCGCTTGTTGATCTCGTTAAACTTGACCCGGTTCTTTTTGTTCATATCCAGGTGCAGAAGCGTTGCCAGATGCCAGGAGATGGCTTCGCCTTCCCGGTCAGGGTCCGTCGCGAGGATGACTTCGTCGCTCTTCTCGGCGGCCTCGGTCAGTTCCTTCAGCAGCTTTTCCTTTCCTTTGATAACCGTGTAGTTCGGCTCAAAATCGTTTTTCACGTCCACGCTGAGCTTGTTGGCGTACAGATCGCGGATGTGGCCCATGGAGGCCTTCACGTCGTAGCCGCTGCCCAGGTATTTTTTGATGGCTTTCGCGGGTGACTCCACAATGACGAGTTTTGACATGTTTACTTTCTTCCTTGTCAGAATTTATTGTAGTACTTTTGTTATTCGCTGACGCGAACCCCGCAGCGCGGGGGAAGTTACATACGTAGCACGGCGCATTGCGCCGTCCGGCGGTTACACATGATGATTTGTTTACCTCTGTGTATTACCGTATGAAGGCGGTATTCTTCCGTTTCAATTCAATTCTTTTTACCGGACACACCGGACGGCGCAATGCGCCGTGCTGCGATAGTTGTTTGTGTCACGAGCGGCACTGAGGCGCCGCGCTGCGGGGGTTGCGTCGTCCCTGCAAATCTATCTTTACCGAAGATAAAAACAGCGGGTCGGATCATTTAAATCAGGCTGATCCTGCCGCCGGGGCCGACCGTGATCACGTCTTCCAGTTCCAATTCCGTGACCGCAGCCTGTACCCTCGGCGCGGGGATACCGAGTTTCAGTATGATTTCGTCGATATACAGCGGACCGCCCGCTGCCGCCCTTGCCACCGCCTTCGCCTCTTCGGAGAGGTCCTCCGGCAGAGAAACGGCGTGATGCGTTTGCGCGGCGGGAACGGATTCCGGCTGCCTGACGGGTTCCGGCGACGGAACCGGGGACGGGACAGGGATCTCATCCCACGCCCGGGAACGGCCCGGTCTTCCGTACAGCGCCTGCTCGTACCGGCCCGCCGGGGCTTCATCCAACGGGATATCGGCAGCGGGCGACAGAGCGGACAGGTCCGGAAAAAGCTTTTCAAGCATATCCCGGGGAGTGGTCATCTGTTCCACGCCCTTGTTTGCCAGCGCGGCGCAGCCGGGGCTTGCAAGCCGCGGGGAGGAGGGAACGAACACCGGCCGCCCTTGCGCCATGGCGTCCTCCGCCGTGATCAGCGCGCCGCTTTTGCCGCCTGCCTCCATCACCGCCGTGCCGACGGACATACCGGCGATGAGACGGTTGCGGTTGGGGAAACTGAAGGATCTGCCGGAGAGCCCCGGGAACAGCTCCGTCACAAAGACGACGCCGTCTTCCGTCGGTCCCACGTCCTTCGCCGGGGAAAATCCCCTGCCGAGGACCGTGACGCAGCCCGCGCCGTGAAGCGAGGCCGCGCCGAAGGCCGAAGCGCTGTCAATGCCGGCCGCGCCGCCGCTGACGGCGGTCACGCCGGAGGCTGCCAGCGCCTGCCCCAGCAGGAAGGCCGCATCCGCCGCTTTGCGGGTGGCCGAGCGGGCGCCCACCACCGCCGCCTTGCGGGGGTTCTTCAGCAATTCCGCGTCGCCCCGGACGAACAGCACCGCGGGCGGATTCTTGATCTGCCGCAGCAGAGACGGATAATAATCCGATTCAAACGGAATGATCCGCCACCCGTGTTCACGGCAGAGCTGTTCCGTCGCCAGCGCTTTCGGCGTGTCAAAATCAAAAAAGCGGTCAGGCGAA
>CAMVNL010000126.1 GCA_947168785.1 uncultured Clostridia bacterium
AACAGGGCGTGGCCGCCCTCGTGGAGGGTGGAGAAGATGTTGGAGATGAAATTCTCCTCATAGTAGTGGGTGGTCACCCGCACGTCGTGGGGGCCGTAGTGGTCGGTGAAGGGGTGCTCGGTGGTCATCAGCACCAGCACGCTCTTGCGCAGGCCCTCCAGCTCCAGCAGATAGCGGGAGAAGGCCTCCTGCTGCGGGATGGGCACCGGGCGGGAGAGAAAATCCCGGCGGATGGGCTTGCCCTCCGCCTGAATGCGCTTCACCAGCGGCAAAATGCGCTCCTTCAGCGCGGCGAAAAAGGCGTCCAGCTGTTCGATGGATCCGCCCTTTTCATAGGCGTCCAGCAGCGAGTCGTAGACGGTGGCCTTCTGCTCGTCCCACAGGGCGACCGTCTTGCGGGTGTTCTCGATCACCTTCGCGAAGGAATCCCGGTACAGGGAAAAATCCTTCTTCTGCTTGGCCTTCAGCCAGTCGGCGTAGGCCTTGTTGCCGGCCAGGTCGCACTCGTAGGCGAACTCCGGCGTCATGTTCTTCTCCCGGGCGTAGTCGTCCCAGAGATGCTCGATCGCCTTTTTGCGCACGAAGGGGAGCCCTTCATTGTCCTCGTGGAGCTCCGTCAGCAGCTTCACGTATTCCGGGTCGTGGGTCATGGCGAAGACCCGCTTGCCGAGGATCGCCATATCCTCGCCGGCCTGCTCCAGCCCCTCCTCCGGGGCGCAGCACTCCATGTCGAACTGCACCTTGCCGATGCACCGCTCATAGGCGTCGATCTCGTCCAGCTTTTCAAATAACAGCTTGCATGTTTCCTGATTGGTCATGATTTCAATGTCCCTTCTGTGTAGATAGGGGTATTGTACCATAAAACCGCCGCCGCTTCAACGCATTTTTGGTTTCTTTATTGAATTATCTGTCGAAGTAAGGTATAATGGAAACGCAAAAAAAATAAAGACAAAGGAGAACCGCCATGTATTGCAGCCACTGCGGCGCAAAGCTCGCCGACGACGCAAAATTCTGCAACGAATGCGGCGCAAAGCTCGCTTCGCCCGCCTCGCCCCCCGTCCCCTCCGCTTCTCCCGCGACGCCGCCTGTTTCTCCCGCAGCCCCGCCCGTCTCTGCCGCGGCGCAGACCGGTTTCCCGCAGGGGAGCTATCCGCCTCCGCAGGGGGGCTATCCGCAGGGGCAGCCGGGGTATCCCGCCCCCGGCGCGGCGCAGCCCTATCCTTACGCCGGGCAGGCCGCGCCGCCCAAAAAGAAGCACACCGCTCTGATCGTGATCCTCGTGCTGCTGGCGCTGATCCCGATCGCATTTATCCTGCTGTTCGTAATGCTGCGGCTGCGCTATGAAGAACCCCCGCTGCCCGTGCCGGAGGCGACGACCGTGGAAGCGTTTGTGTCGGAGACGGCGGAACCGTCCGCCGACGCGACGACTGCCGTCGCGTCGCCCTCCGGTGAGACAACAGCCCCCGCCGTGACCGATGCCCCGCAGGACGCGGCCCTGTCCGACGCGCAGGCGCGGCAGGTGCTGGAACGGCTGTGCGGCTTCTGGAACAACGAGGACAACACCCAGTTCATCCAGATATCGCAGGTGGACGGCGGCTTTTACTTCACCTCCGGCTATTGGTACAGCGAGGCGGACATGGTGGGATATCTTCAGGGCCCGGTGACAGGCGACCCTACCGGCAAGATCACCCTGCGCCTGTACTATGAGGGGTATGAGTCCGATTCCTATCCCATGCCCGCGCAGGACGGGGAGATCGTCTTTGACCTGTCGCTGGCGGACGCCTATATCCTGACGTGGGAATACGGCGGTTTTTCGCAGCAGGTGCATTTTGCCGGCGACACCATGGAGCAGGCGCTGCCCCCGATCAGCTGATTGAAAAAAGGTCGGTCCGGCGCGCCGCGCTGCCGTACGGGCCCCGGACGTTGTGTTCTCAACGGGCCCCATCATTTTATCCAACCGACAGGAGATTGTTGATATGAAAAAATGGATCGCTTTGCTGATGGCTGTTTGTATGATGTGTTGCGCGCTGCTGCCCCTTTGCGCGGCGCAGGCGGAAACGGGCGTGATCTCGCTGCGGCTGAACAGCGACGTGGCCGGCTGCACCCGGGAGGACCGCGACCGGCTGATCGAGATCCGTTCCGACAACGTGGTTCTTGCCACGGAACGGGGCTGGGAGATCTCGATCGCCAACGCGGCGGGCGGCGCAGAGGGCGCCCACATGGACGCGGGCCGGACCTATACCGTCACCTATACGCTGGTGGCCGCCGAGGGCTATGCCCTGCCGGAGACCCTCTCCGAGGGCGACGTGCTGCTGGAGACCGGCAAGGGCGTCACCGTGCTGAACTGCGGGATCATCCGCATGGCCTCCGTCACCGGCGGCGAGCCCGCGCGAGCGCTGCGCATCAACGCCGACGTGAAGGTGGACGGCACCGTCATCCAGCGGCTCATCGGCTTTTTGCGGGATCTGTTCCTGAAGCTTCGCTCCTGGCAGCTGTACTGATACCGTCCGCGGAGTAAAATTTTCATCTTTTTGGAAGAGAACGGGCGGCTGCGTCCGTCTAACAATTGAAATCTGTTTTTCCGGAGAATTACCATGAGGCACTTTCTGAAAAAAACCGTTCTTTGTCTGCTGCTGCTTTCGCTGCTGGCGGCGGCCCTGTCCCTGCCCGCCCTGGCGGCCCCGCCCGCGGGGTTTTCGCTGGGGGTGACGGCCTTCGGGCAGAGCGAGCACACCGCCGTCAACCTTTGGTGGGATGAGCCCGCCGGTACCATGCGCCTGTTCCTGCCCTCGGGGTGCGATTTCACCTCGCTGACCGTCCGGTTTTCCGGCGCGTCGCGGGTGACGGTGGACGGCGCCGCGCTCACCGACGGCAAGCCCACCGGGGCGTTTACCCCCGGCGCGCACAGGCTGGTCTGCGACGGAACGGCATATCCTTTGGAGGTTCATCTGTCGGCCAATTTCCCGGCGGTGTTTCTTGAGACCGCCTCCGGTTCCCTTGACACGATCCATGCCAATAAGAACAACAAGGAAAAGGGCAGCCTCACCGTCGTCTCGGCGGGGGCCGTCAGCATTGACAACGCGGCGCTGAAATCCGTCAAGGGCCGGGGCAACTCCACCTGGGAGGCGGAAAAGAAGCCTTATAATATCAAATTTGACAAGAGCACCGACGTGCTGGGCATGGGCAAGGCCAAAAAGTGGTCGCTGCTGGCGAACTTCTTCGACGAATCGCTGCTGCGCAACGCCTTTTCGCTGGGGCTGGCGGCGGACTTCGGCCTGCCCTTCACGCCGGATTTCCGCATGGTGGACCTCTACGCCAACGGTGAATACCAGGGCAATTACCTGCTGGTGGAAAGCGTGGAGATCGGGGATACCCGTGTGGCCATCGCCGATCTGGAGGAGGCCAACGAGGCCGCCAACCCGGAGATCGACGTGGAGGAGGCGGCCCGGAACAGCGCGGCTGCCGAAGGGCTTGCCTCCCGCAAGTGGGCGGAGATCGCCTCTCCCGCCGACGTTACCGGCGGCTATCTGCTGGAGACGGAGTTCGATCACCGTTACGGCGCGGAGGTCAGCGGCTTTGTGACCGAACACGGCCAGCACATGGTGCTGAAAAGCCCGGAATACGCCTCCGAGGCGGAGGTCGCCTATATCGCGGATTTTTACGCGGAGATGGAGCAGGCGCTGTACGCCGAAGACGGCTATAACGAAAAGGGCCGCTATTATCTGGATTATTTTGATGCGGAACAGCTGGTGAAGATGTATATTCTGACCGAATACACCTTCCACCGGGACGCGGGCCTCTCCAGCTGCTATTTCTATAAGGACGCGGGCGAGGATCTGCTGCACGCCGGTCCCGCGTGGGATTTCGACCTGTCGCTGGGCAATACCCGTTACAGCGGCCGCCTTCCCTTTGACGTGAGCGACCCGGAAAGCTGGTGGGCCAACGCCCTGTTCTATAAAACCGACGACGCGCTGACGCCCACGGTCTTCCACCTGCTGTACCGGCATGAGGATTTCCGGGCGCTGACGGAGCAGTATTGGAAGACCCTTTCCGGCGCGGTAAAGGCGGCGGTGGCCGAGCTGCCCCGCATGATCGACGAGGCGGCCCCCTCCGCCCTGATGGACGCCTTCCGCTGGAACCTGCGCACCGGCAGCACGGCGGCGGAAAAGGAGGAATCCTACCGCCGGGCGGGGGATCGCCTGCGCGTCTTTGCCGAGGCGCGGGCCAAAGCGCTGGATAAAGGCTTCGGCGAAAACGCCGCCGCGGTCTTTTATCACGCCAACGGCGGCCGCGGACTGCTCGCCAACGGGACCATGCTGACCGTGGGGGAGGAAGTGACCCTGCGGGAGATCAACCACAGCGTCACGCCCCTCACCGCGCCGGACAAGCTGATTTTCGCGGGGTGGAACACCGCAGCGGACGGCAGCGGCAAGACGTATCAACCCGGCGAGAAGGTGCCCCTCACGCAGAAGACGACGCATTTTTACGCCCAATGGCAGCGCGATCCCAACCACGTTCCCCCCGTCCCCGCCAAGGGCGGCGCGTATTATACCGTGGGCGATGCGGATCTGGACGGCGCGATCACCCCCGCCGACGCGAGATTTGCGCTGCGCACGGCGGTGAAGCTGGAAAACCCCTCCGAGGCGGTGAAAAAGCTCTCCGACGCGGACGGCGACCAAACCGTGACCCCCGCCGACGCCCGCATCATTCTCCGGGTCTCCGTCCGGCTGGAGGTCCCCTCCGACCGCACGGTGCTGATCCCCATGGGACAGGGCGGGAAATAATGAGCAATCAGCAATTTGCAATGTGCAATGGCGGAAGCGGGTTTGCCGCGGGAGATGGCCCCCCCTACGGTTGGCTGCCGAACGCCCCGGAAAAGACCTTTTGTTTATCGTATTCCCACGTTTATCCGTGAGGAACCAAAAAAATTAAGGGATCCATGAACGTTCATGGATCCCTTTTCCCGTTATGATGCGGCGGAGGGGGATGACGTCGTCAGCAGACGGGGCCCATCCCGCCCTTGACGGTGACGAAGACGCCTTCGCGGTTTTCCAGCGTCAGGCGCAGGGTGTCGCCCGCGATCTCAGTGACTTCGCCCTTGCGGTAGACGGTGATGCTCTCCGCCCCCGGGAAGGTGGCGGTGAAGGGCGCGTCCTTGCCGGTCTGGGGCTCGTACATATTGGCGAACACGTAGGCGCTGCCGTCGCCCTCTTTTTCCGTGAAGCAGCCGCACAGCACCGGCGCGGCGGTCAGCACAGCGGGCTGATATTTCTTGTCGATCTTCACAAGCCCCAGCTTGGCCCCGGCGGCGTTGGGGTTGGCCCGGTTAAAGAGCACCGCCCCGTGGTTTTCATAGTCGCCGTAGACGTCCGCAAAGGCGGAAAGCTCCTCGTTGACCTTTTTCACGGCGTAATAGGTCTGGGTGCGGTTGCCCGCGTTGTTGATCATGTGAGAGCCCTGGTCCCACCAGCCGCCGTAATAGCAGCCGTAGATGAGGGCCTTGGCCCCGAAGGCGAGGGAGACGTAGTCCTGCCAGCGCTGATCCGCCGGGTTGTCGCACCAGCGTTTGCCGCCGCCGTCTTCCTTGCTGGTACCGGCGGCCTGGGTCACCACCCACAGGTCGCGGCCCGTGGCGCGGCAGGCCTCCGCCAGAATGTCCAGGTTGCGCAGCCAGTATTCATAGGTGGACAGCTTGCCCGTGGCGGGTTCCACGTTTAAGGGGTAGATATCCACGCTGATCACGTCGGAGTCGATGGTGGAAATATAGTGGGCCACGTGCTGACGGTATTTGGAAGAGTCGGCGTTGAGGCCGTCGATTTTAGAGTCGTTCCCCGGGAAGAGGGGTTCCTCGCCCAACTGCTCGCTGCTGGCGTACATGGGGTAGAGGTTGATCAGCGGGAAGCGGTTGGCGTCCTCCTCATACAGTTCCTTCAGCCCTTCCGCCAGGCCGGCAAACGCGTCGGTGGCAGGCTCATCCCGGTAGTCGAGGCCCCAGATGGCGTCCCGGTGGATGGCGCGGTAGTATTCGCTTCTGGGGGCGAATACCCCAAGGCCGTTGTCCTCCAGCCAGGTGAAGTCGTCGTCGGTGAGCTGTTCGCCGGTCAGGCAGACGGCAAAGTTCAGCCCCGCCTCTTTGAACCACCGGCGCAGGTTGTTGAAGTGCCCGTCCTTTTTGAAGCAGTACACGCCCAGCTGCAGCTTGTCCTGATCGTAGCGGTAGGTCCGCTCCGTCGCCTGAATGGGCGCGCCGTCGGTGGAACCCAGCACGGAGATCGCCCCGCCGGAAAGCGCCGTCATGATCGCCATGAAAAAGGCGATGATCTTTCTGAATGCCATTACGTCTTCTCCTCTCTTTTCGGTCCGCCACGGATGATTGGCGTCCGTCGGAGTCCGTCGGGGCGAACCGGTCGTTCCGCTCCCGATCTCTCCTTGTTTTTATCATACGGCGCGGGTCCGTAAAAATCAAGTCAAAAATGCCGTTTTTTGGGGGTTCATCACGGATCATTGTGGGATCAAGATAAGAAATCGTTTTTTTGCGGCGTTCGGCAGTCAGCCGCAGGGATGCTGCGTCTGTCGGATGGCCCGTCAGACGATATTACGGTATCCCGCCAAAACCGTGATAATCTTTTTTTGTCAGTTCTCCCCGCAGCGGAAGGTCTTGGCGCGGCGGTGGAGCAGCGGCAGCGGGTCGCACTTACTGCTCCACCAATTTAATCGTGAATCATTTATGCGCCGGATAAACGTCGCAAGACAAGGAAGAAACCGCAAGACAGGCTGT
>CAMVNL010000127.1 GCA_947168785.1 uncultured Clostridia bacterium
AGCCCTGTCAGGCTGTCGACAATCAGCAGGACGGTTTCATCCTGTATGCCGTTCTTCTTCAATTGCTGCAGCAGCTTTCTGCGGTATTTATGCGCTTCTTTCCGCGACAGATCATAATACTTTTTGACGCCCATAAGAGCCCCCTGCGAAATCATACAGGTTATCCCTGCCGGTGAGATAAGAAAAACCGGACAGGTTCTTTCTGCCCGGTTGTCTGAAAATCAGGATTATTCTTCCTTGTCGGCGTCCTTGCTCAGCATGTCCTTGATTTCCTTCAGGACGGAAAGCTCGGTCTCTTCTTCCTCTTCTTCCGCCTCTTCCTCTTCCTTCTTCTTGAGCGCCTCAAGCTTCTTCTGGGCGTTCATGATCAGGCGAAGGACGATAAAGATGGAAAGGGCGATGATCAGGAAGTCGATGATGGACTGGATGAAAGCGCCGTAATTGAGGACCAGCGCCTCTTTGACGACCTCTTCGCCTTCCATGACGGCTTCTTTGAGGGTGACGCTCAGTTTGTCAAGAGAAACAGCGCCGGTCAGCAGGCCGATCAGGGGGGAGATGATGTCATTGACGAACGAAGTAACGATCTTGCCGAAAGCGCCGCCGATGATGACGCCGACGGCCATATCCAGGATGTTACCCTTCATCGCGAACTCTTTGAAATCGCTGAAAAACTTTTTCATAAAAATCCTCCTTGTCTTGTATCGACAAATATTTCGCTATTTAGTTTAGCATATTATTTTGTCAGATTCAATACTTTTTTCAGATTTCTTCCAGTTCGAGCCATTCCGATTCCAACGCTTCGATCCTGCCGTTCAGCGCTTCCAGCTCCGCCGTCAGCGAAAGGACCTTTTCATAATCCGCTGCCGTCGCGGGTTCGGACAATACGGCGTTCAGCTCGTCCCGTTTGCTTTCCGCGGCGGACAGCTCCTCTTCGATCCGCTTCATGCGGGTACGGCGCTTCCGTTCAAGGCTTTCCGCCTCTTTTCGAAGCTGATACTCGTTGGGCTTCTTCTCCGCCTTTTTCGCGCTGCCGCCGCTTGGCCGATTGGCCAGAAACGCGGCGTAATCGTCATAGTTGCCGTCAAGCACCGAGACGGCCGTTCCGTTGAAATACAGGATTTTCGTGGCCAGCTTATTGACGAAATAACGGTCGTGGGAGACGCAGAGGATCGTTCCCTCAAATTGCGCCAACGCCTCTTCCAGCAGCTCCCGGGAGGCGATATCCAGATGGTTGGTGGGCTCGTCAAGGATCAGGAAATTCGGCTTTTTGAGGATCAGGATCAGCAGCGCGATACGGGACCGCTCTCCGCCGGAGAGGGCCCGCATCGGCTTATCGATATCGTCGTTTTTGAAGTTGAAGGCGCCCAGATACCCGCGCAGCTCCAGAACCGAATGGGTGGGGAAACGGTCATAGAGCTCCTGCAGCACCGTTTTATCGGACATCAGGCCGGTCTGCGTCTGTTCAAAGGAGCCCACCGTGACGTTGTGCCCGAACCGGGAGAAGCCCGCGTCCTTGGGGATCTTGTTCAGGATCAGCCCCAGGAGCGTTGATTTGCCGCAGCCGTTGGGGCCGAGCAGAAACACCTTATCGCCCCGGAAGATCTTCAGATCGACGCCGTCAAACAGCAGCTTGCCGTCGTATTCCTTTTTCAGACCTTCGGCGATCAGCACCTCGTCGCCGCTTCTGACCGCCTCCGAAAAACGGAGAGGAAAGGTCTTTTCCTTCGGGGGAAGCTCCGGCATCTCGGCACGGATGCGCTCGATCTGCTTTTCCTTGCTGGCGATGGTGATATAATTGCGCTCCTGATTGAACTGCTTCTGCTGTTCGATCATTTTTTCGATCCGTTTGATCTCCAGCGCGGCCTTTTCATAGGCGCGGCGGTCGCTTTCCAGCCGCTCCGCCTTGTTTTTCATGTAGACGGAATAATTCCCCTTGCCGCAGATCACCTTACGGTTGGCGATCTCAATGGTGCGGGTGGTGACCTTATCGAGGAAATACCGGTCGTGGGAGATCACCAGCAGCGTGCCGTTGAATTTACCGATAAAGTCTTCCAGCCATTCCACGCTGGCGATATCCAGATGGTTGGTGGGCTCGTCCAGCAGCATGATATCCGGCTCGCTGAGCAAGAGCTTGCCGAGGCTCAGCTTGGTGCGCTGGCCGCCGCTGAGCGCGGAGACAGGCAGCGATTCCTCCGCCTCCGTAAAACCGAGGCCTCTGAGGCAGGAATGGGCCCGCGCCTGATAGGTGAGCCCTCCCCTGTCCTGAAACAGCCTTGTCAGTTCCTCCTGCCGTTCCAGATATGCGGGAACACAGCCGGAGGTGAGCTCCACCTTGCGGTGAAGCTCTTCCAGCTCCAGCTCCATATCCATCAGGGGGCGGAAAACCGTCAGCAGTTCGTCGTAGACGTTCAGCCGGCTTTCGGCGCAGGCGTGCTGCTCCACAAAGCCGACGGACGTATGGGAAGCCTTCACCAGCGCCCCGTCGCCGGGTTCCAGCATGCCGCAGATCACGCGGAACAGCGTGGTTTTCCCGCTGCCGTTGACGCCGATCAGGCCGATCTTATCGCCCTTATTCACCTCAAAGGAGGCGTTTCTGATGATTTCACGCTGCGCGAAGGACACGCACACGTTCTGACAACTGAGTAAAGACATGACGGGCCGTTATACGCGGGTTTCCAGCAGGCGCAGCCCCTCGCCGGAGACGCGGAAGGAGCCGTATCCGGCAGGGATAAACACACTGCCGCCCTTATTCAGGGGGACCGTTCTCCCCTTTCCTTCGATCGCGCCGCTGCCGCTGAGGACCACCAGGGAGACAAAGCTTTCCTCTCCGGCGATATCACCGTATGTACCGTCGACCGACACGGAGGTCATGGAAAAGAACCGGCAGTCGGTCAGCAGCGTTTTGACAGCGCCTTCCGTCGAAACGGGCTCGCCTTTGGGGGCAAAATTCACGTCCGCCACCGTCAGGTCCGCCACATCCGTCGCCTTTTCAACGTGCAGCTCACGGGGGTTGCCCTTCTTGTCCCGCCGGTCGTAATCATAGACGCGATAGGTGGTGTTGGAGCTCTGCTGCACCTCCGCCAGGAAGATGCCCTCGCCGATGGCGTGGAGCATACCGGAGGGAATAAAGACCACGTCGCCGGCCTTGACCTTGACGGCGTTCACGTCGTCCAGCACGGTGTTGTTTCGGATATCCGCGGCGAACTCCTCCCGGGTCATTTCCCGGTTGACGCCGTAAAGCAGCTTTGCGCCGGGCTTCGCCTCCAGCACATACCAGGCCTCGGTCTTGCCGTTCTCGTTTTCCACCCGGCGGGCGTACTCATCTCCCGGGTGAACCTGCAGGGACAGCTTATCACAGGCGTCGATAAGCTTGATGAGGATCGGGAAACCGTTCATCCCTTCACAGTGGGTCCCCAGCACCTGACGGCCCGCCACCCGGATGGCTTCGTTCAGCGTCATGCCGGAAAACATGCCGCCGCGCACGTAAGAGGGACCGTCTTTATGACCGGACAGCACCCACGCCTCCGCCGCGTTATCGGCCGAGGCGTCATCCGGCGTCATGCCGAATTCTTCGATCAGTTTTCTGCCGCCCCAGATCGTCGATTTCACGGACGGCTTCAAGGTCAATATATCCATGTTCATCACTTCCTTAGTTGATTTATTATACTATATTATTTTTGTTCCGTCAATTGTCAAACGGAAGGATCTCCGATTGCTCGGGACAGAACACGATGTTCTTATCCCACATGCCGTTCAGCACGCTGTTTTTGCAGCCGCCGCTCTGGCCGCAGTCAGATAACGACGTACACCGCACTTTTTTCGTGCCGTTATGAAACACCGTTTCTTCTAGTACCACGTTTTTTTGTTTCACCCAACAGTACTGCTCGTATGAATGCAAATGCTTTTTCATCGCTCTTTCCTCCACACTGTTTTATGTTATTAGTATAGGGTCAAAAGGCGAAAAAAATGATCGCCCAAGGGCGATGCATTTCATATTTTTTCATTTTTTTTCATACCAATTACCGGGTGATGGTATGAATCTGACAACGGCGATCTTCTGCGCGGCCGGGGTTCTTTCCGGCGCTTACGCGCTGAAACGGGCTCGCTTCCGGGACTTTCTTCTCTCATCATGCCTTGGATTGGGAGCGCTGTTTGCCGCCGATCTGCTGCTGGGCTTTGCCGGACGGAATATGCCGGTTGACGTTTTTACCGTAACGACCGCCACGGTGGGCGGAATGCCGGGTGTCATTCTGATCACCGTATTGCAGGCCATGCTACCGGTTCAGTAGACGCCCTCCTCCCACCAGACGCGGTTCATCAGCTCGTACCGCTCCAACGGCAGGCCGGTGTAGGCGCAGTTAGAGGTACAGAAGATAAAACCCCAGCCGTTCATGCCGTCCCGCAGGGCGCGGCGCGTATCGGCGACGACCTCCTCCTCCGTGCCGGTCTGCAAAAGGCCGCAGTTGACGTTGCCGCACAGCGCCACACGGTCGCCGTAGAGGCGCTTGACCTGCGCCAGGTCCACGCCTCCCTGGGGGTCCAGAGAATGGAGCGCGTCGGGACCGCACTGCACCATCTGATCGAGGATGGGCATGATGTTGCCGTCCGTGTGCTTGACGGCGTAATAGCCCATGTCGTGGTATTCTTTGATAACGCGCTCGAGATAGGGCGCCACGAACTCGCCGAACTGCGCCGGGGAGAAAAAGGGGTTGACGTTGAAGCAATAGTCGGCGCAAAGGGTAAAACCATCCAGCAATCCGGGATGCTTCGAAAGGCGTTCCGCGAACCGAACGCTGTTTTCCAGCATCTTCCGCGCGTCCTTTTTGAGCCCCTCCGCATCTTCATACATCCGTTCGGAAAAGGCCATCATGCCGTTGCCGTCGGGGATACTGAAGGTGCAGTCGCCGTGCATGGTGAGGTAGTATTTGTCGCCGGACTTTTCTCGGATGGCTTCCAGCAGCCGGACCGTATTTTCAAAATCGTATGGATTGGGATGGACAAAAATCGCGCTGTGATGATATTTTTCCGCGGTCTCGATATAGGTATCCGCCTGATAGTTGATCTGAAGCTGCTGCTCCCGTGGGGACATCTGCTTCCACTGGTCGTAGCGCAGATGTGAGGGATGGATCCGGCCGATGGCCTCCAGCGTCAGATAAAACACCAGCTCAAAGGTGGGGCAATGGCCCTCGATGGGCTGCCGTTTCAGCGCTCTGATAAATCGCTCCCGTTCCGTCATGGTCAGTCCTCCTCAAAAGACATATATCCGATAAACAAATCTGAAAAGACGGCGTCTGCCGACAGATCAATGTACCGCATGCCTTCGGCAAGGCCGGAAAGGTCCGCGTCGGCACACAAAGCCTTGACCGTACCCAGCAGACTGGAATTGTTGACGGGGACGCACCGATTCCGCAGCGCGGGCGGCAGAAGCCCCGTGAATACGGCGCTGTCGACGTTGATTTTGGCGGCAAAACCGCCCGATATAAAGAGTTTATCAATGGAGGCAAAGGACTGCCCCTGTTTTTGCAGCAGCGTTTCCAGCGCCGCACGGACGGCGGATTTCGCCAACTGATACTGACGGACGTCGCCCTGCGTCAGCGTGACGCCCGGCGCCGCCTCAAAACGCTCCTGCTCCATATAGCCGGTTTCATCGACGATCCCCTTTTTCAGCAAGAACGCGATCAGGTCCACAAGCCCCGTACCGCACACGCCCTTAGCAGGGGCGCCGTTTACAGTCTCGTACCCATCGTCGCCGTAGGCATATATCGCGCCGGACGAGGCGCTCATGCCGCAGGAGATGTTGGCCCCCTCAAAGCAGGGGCCTGCAGCCGCCGCCGTACACAGAGCGCCTGAACGGTTGAACAGGACGATCTCCGCGTTGGTGCCAAGATCGATCAGCAGATGGTATTTTCCCTCCGGCGGGAAGCCTACGCAGTACACACCCGCCGTCAGATCCGCCCCGACGAAAGCGGCGGCGGAGGGCAGGGAGACGACCGTTTTCACACCGGGGATCCCGAGGCTCTCGCCGGTGGCCCTGCGGCTTTCCAGAAAGACGGGGGTATAGGGGGCCGCCCCCATGGAGGAGGGATCCACGCCGAAAAACAGGTGCAGCATGGTGGCGTTGCCCGCCACGAACATGGTCTCCATTTCCGTGACACCCAGTCTTTGCAGCATGGCGTTGACGGCAGAGACCACCCCGAGCTGCAAAGGGGCAGGCCCATGCTCTTTACTATAGGCGATCCGCGACATCACGTCCGCCCCGTAGGAACGTTGTGGATTCGTCTCCGTCACGACCCGGACAATCCGATGTTCATCCAGCGAGACCAGCGCCAGCGCCAGCGTGGTGGTGCCGATATCCAGCGCCAGCGCCATGCGATCCGTCACAGCAAAGGATTCCTCCGCGCCGGTCTCGGAAAGGATGGTCTCCCGCTCCGGCAGTGCCACGGTGATATCGGAACGCACTTCATACTCGCAGGCCAGTTCTTCACGGCCGTTGACGGTTACTTTGCATTTGCCGCAGGTCCCCCTGCCGCCGCAGGGCTGCGGGACCGCCTTGCCGGCGCGGCGCAGCGCATCGGAAAGCCGCTCGTTTTCTTCGGCGAAATATACTTCTCCGCCGACGTTGATCTTATGCATACAGCTCATTTACCTTGTCGAAATAGGCGTCGATATTCTCCCAGGAG
>CAMVNL010000128.1 GCA_947168785.1 uncultured Clostridia bacterium
GCGGCCGCGCATCTATCTGCCATCGGCGCTGCCGGAGGCGCACTACCCCGCCATCCTCGCCCACGAGCGGGCGCACCTGAAACGTAAGGACCACTGGTGGAAACCGCTGGGGTTTCTGCTGCTGGCGGTCCACTGGTTCAACCCGCTGGTGTGGCTGGGCTACCGGCTGCTGTGCCGGGATATTGAATTCGCCTGCGACGAGAAGGTGATCCGGGACGCGGACCCGGCGGCGAAAAAGGCCTACGCGGAGGCGCTGCTGACCTGCGGCGCGCCGCTGAAAGGGACGGCCGCCTGCCCCCTGGCCTTCGGCGAAGTGGGGGTCAAGGCGCGGATCAAACGGGTGCTGCGCTACAAAAAGCCCGCCGTGTGGATCGCCGCGGTCGCCCTGCTGGCCGCTTCCGTCGCCGCTTTTTTCTTTCTCACCGACAGGCCCTTTCAGTGGGAGCATGAGTGGTTTTCCGAATTTGAGACCGGCAGGGTGTATCTCGACAGCGTGGTTTCCCCGCAAAAGGCAAGTAAGATGACGCCGCGTACCGTGTTACTGGACGAGGAAAACCATCTTGTGATACGGCACGCGAACGGCGCTGCCTACGATTACGGCCCGGCGGATATCAGCGGCGAATACCTGTGGGATTACGTGAAGGACTACGTCCCGGCGCAGTACCGCAACAGCCGGCCTTCCAAATCACCGGAGGCGGTCTCCATCGACCCCTACCGCGGCAGCAGCTATGCCAGGCATTTCGTGATTTTCCGGCCGAGGGGCAACGTCTTTTTCTTCGCGGTGATCGCGCAAACGCCGGAGGGCTATTCCGCCGAATCCGTATGCCGCCTGACGCGCAAGGGCGACTACGTCCGGGTAGAACGATCCCCCCGCTGGTACCTCACCGTGCCCGTGGAAAACGCAGCTTCTATCGTGGTCAGCGGCGGCGATCTCGGCCGGGGCGTGACCCGGTGCAGCCACCTGACGTTTACGCCCGGCGAACGCGTCTGGCTGAAGTGCCTGGAGGGGCGCGACAGCGTGGACGGTCTGGGGCTCACCTTTACCCTGTATGACGTCTACGGCCAACCGTTGACGGGCGGCACGGCGGACGGGACCTCGATCCAATCTGAATACAGGGACGGCGTCACGTTTTCCGTCAGCCGGATGGGACAGGCGCTGCATAACGGCAACGCCGATCCGCGCGATATGGCGGCGGAGTTCCTCACCCTGTGGTTCTCGCCGGACCACAACGGACGCTATACAGATACGTTCAAACGCGGCGCGGAGATCAGCGAACAGGCCGTCCGGGATTATCTCGGCGAGATCAAGGACTACGTGACGGACGAATACTATGACCGGATCGCACAGAACCGGGGCTACCAAGGCTACGACAAAATGACGGTTGAAAAAGGGTGGACCGTGACGGTGCGCAGCGTAGATCTGCGGCAGAACGACGCGGGTGAATTTAACTTTACCGTCTATCTGTACGAAAGGAGCAACGGCATGGGCGATACCGCCGCCGGCACCATTCGCTTCAAGGACGGCAAAATCGACAGGATGCTCGTGTCGGATATCACCCTGGGGAAAGAGCGCCGGGTCGGAGGCGAAACGCCCACCTCCTATTTTGATGATGACGGGGAGACGACCGTCCGTTTTGACGCGGAATGGACCACCGCCGTCCCGCCGGAAGCATACAGCGAACCGGCAGAAAAAAGTTTGTTTGAGACTACAAGCCCCTATGAAAAAGCGGGCGCCGCTGCGGAGGTTTCCCCAGTGGATCTGGGGTTGATCGACTACCTTCACATCACGCCGGAGCTGCTGGAGATGGCGGAGCGGGACGTGCAGTTGATCGAAGAAACCGTAACCTCCGGCGAGATTGCCATGACGGTGGAACAGGTGTTGGCTTATCCCAACGTGTGCGGGATCGCGGCAATCGTTTCCTTTTCCGAAGAGATCCTGGAGGGACGCCGGGCGGACGAGATGGATCCTATGTTCACGCTGACGGCAGAAGACTCCGGCAAGGCCTTCGGCTGCGCGTGGGACAGCGAGATCATCACACAGGGGGAAGATACCGTCGTCTATCTGATCCGGCTGTTCAACGACGGCGGGACGTTCTTCACCGAAGGAACGGAACTGACCCTTGCAGTCGAATCCTTCTCCAACGGAAAAAGGGGAAAGGGGGATTTTGTCGTCACGCCGAAAAAGCCGCTTTCGGCACAATTTACGCTTACGCATGTGGGAGAAGGCAGGGAGATCCGTTTTCCGACGGCGTTTCCCAACCAGGGCGAAGCGTTCCTCTCGCCGCTCGGGCTGACGGTGAGGATCGATAAACCGGTCGCCGATCAACAGACGCAGACAGACAAAAAGCCGCAGTGGTCTCAGGAGGTGAGGCTGACGCTGGACCACGGCGTCCCCGCTGCCCAGTGCGTCCCGGTCATAGTTGTTGAAGATCTCCTCTGCGGTCAGTTTGCCCTGAACCGCTTTGTCGACCCCTCAGCCGTGCAATACCTTTTCATCGGGGAACAGAAGATCGACTGCCGGAGCGGCTACCCATCATGATTCGTTTTGTCTTCGCGTCATATCCTGTGGGAAAGGATTTTTGCGCCGCCATACAGAATTTGATCCGGACGCGTCAGACGGCGCAATGCGCCGTGCTACGATAGTTGTTGACGCAAAACCGCCGCGGGGCAGCTGCTCCGCGGCGGTTCGTTCTTTGTTTGATCGGATAATTTGATATTATAATACTTTGGACAAAAAGTCCTTCAACCGGGGGCTCTTGGGGTTGCCGAAGAACTCGGCGGGGGGACCCTGCTCGGCAATGACGCCCTCGTCGATGAAGATGACCCGGTCGGCCACTTCTCTGGCGAAGCCCATCTCGTGGGTGACGATCACCATGGTCATGCCCTCCGCGGCCAGCTTCTTCATCACGTCCAGCACCTCGCCCACCATTTCGGGGTCCAGGGCGGAGGTGGGCTCGTCGAAGAGCATCACTTCCGGGTCCATGCACAGGGCCCGCACGATGGCGACCCGCTGCTTCTGCCCGCCGGAGAGTTGGTTGGGATAGTCGTTGGCCCGGTCCTTCAGACCGACCCGGTCCAGCAGACCCAGCGCCTTTTTCTCTGCGTCCTCTTTGGTCATTTTCAGCAGCTTTATGGGGGCGATGGTCATATTGCGCAGGATGGTCATGTGGGGGAACAGGTTGAACTGCTGGAACACCATGCCCATCTTCTGCCGGTGGACGTTGATATCCACGGACACGTCCGCGATATCCACCCCGTCGAAATAGATATTGCCGCCGGTGGGGTCCTCCAGGCAGTTGAGGCACCGCAGAAACGTGGATTTGCCGGAACCGGAAGCCCCGATGACCACGATCACTTCGCCCTTGTCGATCTCGATATCCATGCCCCGCAGCACCTGGTTGGCGCCGAAGGCTTTTTCCAGCCCCTTTACCGTGATAACGGCGCGTTTGTCAGTGGTCACTCTTCTTCAGCCTCTTTTCCAGTATTCTCAAAAGCTTGGTGAGGATCAGCACCAGCGCCAGGTAGATGAGCGCCAGCGTGATGTAGGGCACGAAGGCGTTGTAGGTGACGCTGACGATGTTCTGGGCCTGCTTGGTCACGTCGCGCAGGGCGATGACCGACACCAGCGAGGTATCCTTCAGCAGGGTGATCATCTCGTTGCCCAGCGCCGGCAGGATGTTCTTGATCGCCTGCGGGATGACGATGTACCACATGGTCTGAAAGAAGTTGAAGCCAAGGCTCCGTCCCGCCTCCGTCTGGCCCTTGGGGATGGACTGCAGGCCGGAACGGATGATCTCAGCCACGTAGGCGCCGGAGTTGATGCCCAGCGTGATGATACCGCAGGCGATGCCGCCCGCCTGTGTCTTGGGCATCATGATGACGAAGCCCATGATCAGCAGCTGCACCATCATGGGCGTGCCGCGGATCACCGTCAGATAGATCTGCACAAGGGGGTTGAGGATCCGCAGGATGATGGGGGGCTTGGTGACGGTATAGCTGTCGTAAGAAGTGCGGATGATGGCTAAAATCAGGCCGATCACCACGCCCAGCGCCAGCGCGCCGAGGGTGACGATAAAGGTGATTTTCAGGCCGTTCAGGTACATCTTCCAGCGGTCGCCGTAGATAAAGCACTGGAACAGCTGGAACAGGAATCTTTGCAGACCCTCCGACAGGCCAAGCACCCAACCGGGCGCGTCGGCGATCCATTTGGCAAAGGTCAAAGTAGACATAATAAGCTTCCTTTACGAAAACGACAAGGGGCGAAACGGATCGCTCCTTGTCGCAGGCTGTTTTTTCAGCGGTGATTATTCGGCGGGGATGTACTTTGCGATGATGGCGTCGATGGTGCCGTCGGCCTTCAGCTCCGCAAGGGCGGCGTTGAACTGCTCCAGCAGCTCGGTGTTGCCCTTGGCGAACGCGGCGGCATAATCCTCAACGGTGTACTCGGTGTCAAGGATCTGCAGGCCTTCGTTGGCGGCCACAAAGCTCTTGGCGGGCTCGTTGTCGATGATGACGCAATCCACCTGATCGTTGAGCAGCGCCTGAACGGCAAGGCTGCCGTTGGAATACTGGCTCACGTTCTCCTGGCCGTAGTCGTCGGTGGCGTAGATGTCGCCAGTGGTGCCGGCCTGCACACCGATCTTCTTGCCTTCCAGATCGTCAACGGAAGCGATAGCGCTGCCCTCTTTGACGATAATGGCCTGAACGCCCGTGGCATAGGTCTCGGAGAAGTTGACTTCCTCCTGACGCTCGGGGGTGACGGTCATACCAGCCATCGCCATGTCGATGGAGCCGCCGGAGACGGCGGGGATCAGGGAATCAAATTCCATATCCTTGATCTCGAGGGTCATGCCCAGCTTTTCGGCGATGGCGGTGGCGATCTCCACGTCAATACCGGCGTAGGAGCCGTCTTCGGCCACGAACTCATAGGGCGGGAACGCAGCGTTGGTACCCATGACGAGGGTATCGGCCGCAGCGGGGTTCTCCACGACCTCGGCGGGGGTGGCGTCGGAACCGCTCACGTTGGCGGCGTCCTTATCGGTTTTGCCGCCGCAGGCTGCAAAGCAGGCAACGACCAGCGCCAGAACGGCGAGAATGGCAATAAACTTTTTCATACTGTTTTCCTCCTGTTATGTAGCATTGATTGCGTCACAGACTATAACACAACGTGAATGAAAATGCAAGTATTTTTACAAGTCCGTTACCTTTTTCGGAAGAATATACAATAAGATGCATTTATTTGCGGCCCGCTTGAGCATTTTTACCCATAGCGCCCCGCAAACAGATGCATATTTATGCACTTTCAGGCTCGTTATTCAATTGATATTGTATTTTTTCCGCACGCGGTCCAGCGTTTTCCCCATAGGCTTTGCCAGCACCAGCAGAAACAGCGCGTTGGAGATCATATAGATGACCGTCACCCGGGCGGAAGTGCCGAGAATGGCGATATACCGCTTCAGGTTGAAAACGCCCTCCATCCACAGGATCGTATTGATATCCAGAATGAAGGAATAGAGCACCCCCATCAGCGCGCCGAAGCCCACCAGCAGCGACAGGTGCTTTTTCAGCGGGCGGGCGGCGAGGCCCGTCAGAAAGCCGTTGAACCCCCAGGCGAACATCTGAAAGGCCGTCCAGGGCCCCTGCCCGAACCACAGGTTTGAGAGAATGGCGGAGAGGGACCCGGTGATGAAGCCCGCCTCCGGCCCGAAGGACAGCGCCGTGATCATGACCAGCGCCGTTACCGGCTTGAAGCTGGGGATTTCGGCAAAGACGATGCGCCCCGCCACCGAAACGGCGGTCATCACCGCGATGACCAGCATCTTCCGGATGCCGCTCTTTCCTTTTTCAAAGCTGATGAAGAAGGGCACGCAGGACAGCGCCGCCGTCAGAATGGCGATCCAGTAATAGGACCGCTGGCCGGACACGTACATGCCCGCCACCGCCACCACCGGAACGGCGACGCAGATAATGACGAACGTCAGTATTTTTTTCAGCTTTTCGTTCATACCGTACCCTTCCCTATTGCCTATTGCATACTGCCTATTGCCTATTTTTAACTGCCAGCGTCACCACGTCCTCCACCGTCACGGCGTTGTCGTAAAAGCCCCGGGCGATCCGGTTGGCGGCAGTGGTGTAGAAGTTGTTGTCGGAGAAAAACGCCCTCGGCGCGCCCTCGGCGAAAATCTCCCCGTCGAACAGCATGGCGCAGCGGTCGGCGCACACGGCGGCGAACTCGATGTCGTGGGTGACCATCACCACGGTCCTGCCCTCGCCGCTGAGACGGCGAAGCGTCTCCATCAGACCGTTTTTCGCGGCGGCGTCCATGCCCTTGGTGGGCTCGTCCATCAGCAGGATGCGGGGATCGGACAGCAGCATTTTCGCCAGCGCGGCCTTCTGCTGCTCGCCGCCGCTGAGGTCGTAGGGGTGACGGGCCAGCAGGCCTTCCACCCCGAAGCGGGCCGCCTGTTCCCGGACGGCCGCCCCGCTCTCCTCCGCCGTTTTGCCCATGGCGGCGCACAGGGCGGTGAGATCCGCCTCCAGCGAATCCTGCACGAAGACCGTCTTCGGGTCCTGGGGCAGGTAGGAAAGCACGCCCCGGTACAGGGAGTTGTTTTTATAATCCTTGATTTTTTGAGGAAAAGGGCAGCATTCGTTTTTTTTTTCCT
>CAMVNL010000129.1 GCA_947168785.1 uncultured Clostridia bacterium
AAGTGACGAAAACGTCACCTGAATTTCACTGGAATGTCACTTGAGAATGGTATGATCCTCCCGTAAAGATGGGAGTGAACCGTTGTGAAGCTGCTGAGGAGAGAACAGAAGAAAAACATATACGAAGACGTCGCTTATGAAAATACCGTTGAAATTCAGAACGTGACAAAACGGTACAACATGGAAGGCGGCAATACCTGTCTTGCGCTGGATCGGGTCAGCCTGACCGTTCCGCGCGGGGAGTTTCTGGCGATCGTCGGGACCAGCGGTTCCGGCAAATCCACGCTGCTGCATATTCTGGGCGGCGTGGAGGAGCCTACCTCCGGCAGCGTGAAGGTCTGCGGACGGGAGCTGTACGAAATGGACGATAACGCGCTTTCTGCCTTCCGCTGCAAAGAGATCGGCATGGTGTTCCAGTTCTTCAATCTGATCCCCGTGCTGAACGTGGAGGAAAATATTGCCTTTCCCGTGATCGCGTCCGGCGGCAAGCCGGATTTCGGCAAAACCTACCGGCTCTTAAAACGGCTGGGCATGGAAAAGTACCGGTACAACCTGCCGGGCCGGCTTTCCGGCGGACAGCAGCAGCGTATCGCGGTAGGCAGGGCGCTAATGAACGAACCCGCGCTGATCCTGGCGGACGAGCCCACCGGCAATCTGGACACGAAAAACGGCACGGAAGTGATGGATCTGTTCCAAACGCTGTGCCGTGAGAATGGGGCGACGCTGATCGTGGTGACGCACGACGAGCGGATCGCCGCACGGGCGGACAGGATCGTCCGCATTGAGGACGGCCGCGTCACTTCGGATGAGAAAAGAGCGCAAGCGGTATGAAAACGATTCTGTGGCTGGTCCTGCGGGAAATGCGGCAGGAAAAAAGACATACCGTTCTGCTTTGCGCTGTCATCGCGCTGGCGGAGGCAAGTTTGTTTTCCGTCCTTGTGCTCGGCGGCGGGTATTGGCGCTGTTTTCTTGAGCAGGCGGTGCTCGCCGGTAAAGAGCCGCTTGCGCTGGCGAAGGACGGCGTCGCGGACGTGATCGGCATGCTGCTGGCGCTGGTATTTCAGTTCTGGTACGGCAACACAGGCAATGTCAAAACGCGCGCATGGGATATCCTCTCCGGGGAAGCGGCGCTGAAAAACCTGTCCGCGTTTATCCTTTTGACGTCTCTTGTCTCGTTGATTGCCGTTACCTGTGCGGTGGATCTGCTGCTTTCCGTTCATCGGAATCAACGCAGGCATTTTTTGAATTCCCTGTTGGTGGGCAGCTCCGACCTGAAGTTTGTTCGTCGGTATGCGGTCATGCAGGCTTTGTGCATATGGATAGCGGCGACGCCCGTTGTCGTACTCTTTGATACGGCGGAGCTGCTGACGCTCAGAGGGTGCGCTTCCGTTTATTTTGATCGGTTCATCGGGGCAAGTCCGCCCGTCGATATCCGGGGAAGCCTGCCGTTTGCCGCAGGGACGGCTTTGTTTACGCTGGGGCTGACGATCTGCGGTTTTCGGAAAAACGCCGGAGGGCTTTCCGTTAAAACGGCGGCGCAGCTGTCCAGACAGCGCGTCGGCGCGCAGCTTGGGATCAGCACTTTTACAAGCGATCCGGGATATTATCGTGTCCTCGGCCTGCCGCACTACGTTGCGCTGCGCAATATCGAGGACCGCTTCGGGCGATATCTGAAAATATTCTTCATGATCACGCTGAATCTGTCTACGTTGGGGTGTATGCTGCTTTTGACCTTTATCCGGAATTACGCGGCGCAGGCCTCCGGCTTATCGCCCTCCGTAAATCTGGTTTTAAGAGCCAACGAATTTTTGTTCTGTGCTTCCTCCGCCGCCACCCTGCTGATCGCCGCGGTGGGCACGGTAGGCGGCGTGATCTCGCATATCGTATCCAACACACCGGAATACGCGCAGCTGCGGGCGGCGGGGGCGTCTCTTCGGGTGATCCGCCGCTGTGCCCGCCGGGAAGGCGCATTGTGCGTCGCGATCAGCCTTGCGGTCAGCATATTCTGGACGGTTTTGCTCCTCATGCTGTTCATCAATGTTTACGATCCCATGCTATCCGGGAAGGGACTTGATTTCAGCGGCGTTCTGAAACCGTTGGCTGTTCTCTGCTCGTTCTCGCTGTTCTACAGTACGGCGGTACTTTCCTCGGCGTGGATCACCGGCCGGAAATTGGATCGGATCGACCTTCTGAAGGAGCTGAAGGAAATCGCGTATACATAGACAATGTGACGGAAACGTCACCGGAAATTCATTTTCACTCGCTATAATAAAGACAGAAAAGGTAAAGGAAGGAGTTTCTGCTATGGAAAACGGGAAAAACCGTACAAAAACCGTTCTGAAAATTTTCGCCGCGCTCTTTGCCGCCGCGCTTCTCTTTTTCCTCATACTGTCGCTGCTCTACATAAATCACGGCGAGTGCAGCGACGAAAAAGGCAATCTGACCACCTGGCGGGTCGATCTGTTCGGCACGCTCACCATCGAGGGCGAGGGCGATATGACGGACAACCTGGGAGAACGGATCTCCTTCGCCTATGTTGATCACGGTCCCTTTTCCTCTTATATGGACGAAACAAAATTCATCCGCAGGGTGAAGCTCGGGGACGGCCTTACAAGCATCGGGCGGTTCACGATACCGGGGCTCCGGCGGGTACGCAGCCTGACGATCCCCGAAAACGTGACGCGCATCAACGAACGGGCGTTTGAAGGAATGGGGCTCAGGGAGCTGCACATCCCGGCAAAGGTGACCGGGATCGCCCCCGACGCGTTTGATTACTGCCGGGATCTGGTTTCCATCACCGTGGACGAAGAAAACCCCGCGTTCACCGCTGTGGACGGCATTCTTTACAACAAAGAAAAAACCGCGCTGCTGCACTATCCCGCCAACAAAAAAGGCGCTGTGTACACCGTAGACGCGCAGGTGAAAGCCGTCGGCGACCACGCGTTTATCCAGTGTGAACACCTCACAGCCGTCGAGCTACCGGCGGGGCTGACCTCCATCGGCGACAGCGCGTTTGCCTACAGCGAAGGGTTAACGGAGCTGCACATTCCGGAGGGCGTTACAAAGCTCGGCGATTGGGCGTTTTATTCCTGTATCGGAATCAACGATATCACAATACCGGATTCCGTAACCGCGCTTGGCGCCCATATGTTCAGCTGGTGCGAGAGCCTGCAAACCGTTCAGCTCCCGGCGGGGCTCACAGCACTGCCGGACGGGATTTTCGAAGGCTGCAAAAGCCTGAAAACGGCGGCGCTCCCGGCGTCCCTGAGGGTGGTGGAACGGCACGCCTTTCACGGCTCCGGCATAGAGGAGATCACGCTGCTCGAGGGCGTGACCGAGATCGGCACAAACGCGTTTTATGACTGCGAAACGCTCAAAAGCATCACGATCCCGAAAAGCGTTTCTAAGCTGGGGCTCTACCCCTTCGGCGACTGCGACGCGCTCACGGACGTGTATTTCGGCGGGACCAAGGAACAGTGGAACACGCTGCTGGACAACGCAAAAAAAGAAACAGGGGACGTAACAGGCATTGAACGCGGGGCCATCAGCGTGCATTTCGCTCAAAACTGACGGGATCGGGTTTGATCTGCGGTACCGCGGCGCCGATTCCGCTATTCAGAAGAACTCCGCGCATGCAGAGGAAGATAAAAATGTCATTTCAGTCTTTCATACGATCAGGATTTATGTTACACAACAGATGATTATACCGCGACACAGTCCGCGGCGATTTTCGGCCCTGTGGCCGTCGGCAGGATGTTTGACGTCACGGCGAAATTCACTGCGGACGGCGCGCCGAACTATTGGTCGCTGTTTGTATTTTGCCCGGTTTGCTTTATCCTTGCGCTGACTTGCATGGCTTTTGTCCGGCATGGGGAAACCGACACGATCTCCCGGGAGACGATTCGGGAGATCCGCAGCGAGGATTGAGCTGCGGGACCGGCAGCGCTTCTTCCGCTTTACGGCAGAGCGCCGCGCCGGCGGCAGATATCACAAACGCTTCACGTTGGCGGAGGGCGGTTCTCCGCGATTGATACAGATCTGAAACAACCTCTTCTCCTTCTCCCTGCGGATCGGAGAACCGCCCTCCGATCCCACCCTTGTTCCACGGCATTGCGGCAGGGAACCGGGAAAACTAAAATAAATTTTTCTTCTTTTCAAATATTGGGATTCATGTTACACTACAGGTGATTTTTCTTCTGGAGGAATATCTATGGAGCAGCGGACGAAACGCCCCGTTACGGCGAAAGAGGCGCGTGAATATGCAAAAACCGTGCTGGAGCGGGAATGGTCCTGCGCGGTGACGGAGATCCGCCTGATCGGCGGGGGATCCTTCGGCCTTGTGTTTGAGGCGACGACGGATCAGGTGCCGTATCCGGTCATTTTGAAGGGGTTCCGCTGTGACGGAATGTGCCTGCGGGAGGCGCGCGAGCTGCGTCTTCTTGTGCGGGACAGTGCTGTAAAGGTGCCGGAGGTATATTTTACCTTCGCCGCGACAAAGCAAGCACCGATGGATTTCCTCTGCATGGAAAAGGTGGACGGGACCAACTGCTTTACGGATTTCGGCAAGCTCCTATGTTCAAAAAGGGAAAAGGAGCGATTCGCCGACGAGGTAACGACCGCCGCCCGCCACTGGCACACGCAGACGAACGACAAGTTCGGGCTGATCGGCAGCGCCGTTTACGACACGTGGCCGGATTTTTATAAGCCGTTTGCGTCGGAAATACTGGAGGAGGCACGGCGAATGGCTTCGGTGGGGCGGCTGGGCAGGCGTGCGCTTACCGCCATGGAGTGCGGATGGACGCATTTCGACGCCATATTCTGCGAGCCGGTGGGAAAGGCCTGTCTCATTCACGGCGACCTGAACGTGATGAATATCATGTCCGATAAAAAGCTGCATATGACGGCGATCATCGACCCACTGGAAAGCAAGTGGGCGGACCCGGAATATGAGCTGTTTCAGATGCGCAACCTCACCGGGAATCTGTTTGGTCTGTATGAGACCTACAAACGAAAATACCCGGTTTCCGAAAACTGTGACGTAAAAACAGCGTTCTACGCGCTCTACCATGAGGTTTATACCTATATCCGCACCGGCAGCCGGATCCACTGGTACCTGCCGCAGATGGTAAGACGGTTTGAAAAGGATCTCCGCAAAAGCGGACTTACCGTATTGCAGTGACAGAGAAGGAAAGGAAGATGGGAATGACACCAATGCTTTTTTCAATAGAACCGCTTTCGGTGCGTGTAAGACGCGGTTATCGTTTCAAATCTCCCGCGCTTTTCGTTTTGTGCATGCTCCTCACGGTCACGGGCGCTTTAACCGCGCATAAACCCGAGAGGATTTGGAACCTCCTGCACCGGAATACCGACCGCAAAGAGGGACCGTCTGAGCGCACCCTGCCTGTCATCCGGATCTGTGGAGCGGTTCTGTTTGTCGCCGGGATGGCTTTGGTACTTGTCGATCTGTTTCTGATCAAGGAGTGAAGAATGATGGAAATACTGAGAGCGGAGCACCTGACGAAGATCTACGGCAAGGGAGAGACCGCCGTGCGTGCGCTGGACGACGTTTCTTTCAAGGTGGAGGCCGGGGAGTTCATCGCGGTGGTGGGCTCCAGCGGTTCGGGAAAATCCACCCTGATCCATATTTTAGGCAGCGTGGATACGCCTACCTCCGGCAAGGTGTTTATGAACGGGCAGGACGTGTTCGCCCAAAACAGGGATAAGCTTGCCATTTTCCGCAGACGGCAGGTGGGTATTATCTACCAGTTTTACAATCTCATCTCCCGGCTGACGGTGGAGGAGAATATCCTGCTGCCGGCGCTGCTGGACGGCCGTGAGATCGACCGAACATACTTTAACGAACTGATCGAAATGCTGGGGTTAAAGGGACGGGAACACGACCTGCCCGCGCAGCTCTCCGGCGGTCAGCAGCAGCGGGTAGCCATCGGGCGGACGCTGATCACCAGCCCCGCCATCGTGCTGGCGGACGAGCCCACCGGCAATCTCGACCAGAGAAATACCCAGGAGATCATGGAGCTGTTCAAGACCACTCACCGGAAGTATGAACAGACCATCATCATGATCACCCACGATGAGAACATCGCCCTGCAGGCGGACCGCATCCTTGCCATCGAGGACGGCCGCATCGTAAATGACATAAGGATTCGGTGACGTATGGGAATCGTATTGAAGTGGAATTTCAAGAACCTGTTCGCGGATACCCCCCGGCTGGTGCTGACAATACTGAGCATTGCGGTAACCTTCGCATTGCTGACAGGGACGGGTGTTACGCTGGGCAGCTTTGCCTTGGCGACGGCTTCCATCAACGAGGGTGTCCCACAGTTGCTGGAAACGATGCTGGCGGCCATACTGCAGGCGGTGTTCGCCGTAACGCTGTACGCGATGTTTTCCGTATCGCTTGCGGAACGAAAAAACCAGTACCGCATTATGAGCACTGTGGGATGTACCACGCGGCAGCTGCTGCATGGGCTGATGACAGAGGCACTTTCGCTGGACATGGCTGGAGCGCTCATTGGCGTGGCGCTGGGCTTTTTGCTGGCCGGATGGCAGCTGAAGACCGGCGGCTTTCCCCTGATCGGAGAGGTATTCTGGGACAGAGCGGTGTGGCTGAAGAATATTCTGCCCG
>CAMVNL010000130.1 GCA_947168785.1 uncultured Clostridia bacterium
CAGCGCCAATGCGGACTGCTTCAGCTTGTCCAGCTTCGTCATCAGGTTCTGGATATCGATGGCCGCCTTGACGGTGAGGAACAGGTCCACGGAGAAGATGACGAGGATCACGATCACCGCCCAGAAACGGACGTTCTGGGGGATAAAGCCGATGACGAAATCGTACAGCGGCGCGATGACGTACACGTAGATGACCGAGAAGATGGCCCAGTAGATGGTGTGCTTGAGGCAGATGCGCCCGTGCAGGTTCATGAAGTTGTTGGAATAGTCCCACCAGCGGGCGTGGAACAGCTTTTCCATCAGAAAGCTGGTCATGTATTCCACCGTGTCCGCCAGCACCATGCCCAGCAGTATCACCAGCCAGAAGCGCTTTTCCGCCGGTTGGCTCAGGGGGATCAGGCAGACGTTCAGCACCAGCATGCCCGTGCCGTAGATGGGGCAGATGGGGCCGTGGTTGAAGCCGCTGTTGATGACCCGCTTTTCCCCCAGCGACCGGTAGGTGCACTCCACGGCCCAGCCCACGGCGCTGAAGAAAAAGAACATGAAGACGTAGTTGACGATCGTATCAAACATTGGTCAGCAGCTCCTTGAAATACAGCAGTTCTCCCTTTTTCTTCTCGAATCTGTTGCGGAACCGGATGTGGTCCGCGATCAGCAGCTCTCTTGTGGCGCAGTATTTGTCGCACAGCGATACCACCCAGCCTTCCGGATAGCGGGGCGGGATGACGGTCAGGGGGAACATGTGGCGCAGGATGATGTTTTCTTCCTTTTTGCTGATGACAGGGTTCAGCACCCGGGCGTTTTTCACCGCAAAGCCGGGGTGGCGGTAGCCGTGGGGCCGGTGGCTCCAGTCGCCGTCGTGCCAGTCGTAGTAGAAAAGGTCGTGCAGCATGGCGGCGCGGGTGGCGGCAACGTAATCCAGCGACAGCTTTTTGCTGTAAACGTAGCTCATATACGTGACGCTGCGGATGTGGTCCAGCCGGTTGATGCTGCTGTGCTGCGGGTATTTCGCCAGCCCCTGCACCTCGTCGCTGTAATAGAGGTCGCCGACGATCTCAAAAAACTCGCTGCTGTCGATCTTGTCCAGACAGTAGGATTTTACGTAGTTCTCAAACAATTTTCCCATTTCAACGGTCCTTATTTATATAATCAATTACGTCTACTATATCATATATTCCCCTGTTTTTCAACCGATTTTTTGAACTTTCCGTCTTGACTTTTTCTGCCCGGTATAATAAGATGGAAAAGGTCAGTGGAATGGGCAGTTACGCACGGCCCGACCGTGTGAGGAAAGTCCGGGCTCCGCAGAGCGGGATAACGGCTAACGGCCGCCGAGGGTGACCTTAAGGGAAAGTGCAACAGAGAGATACCGCCGGCATTTTGCCGGTAAGGGTGGAAAGGCGAGGTAAGAGCTCACCGGCGCAGCGGAGACGTTTGCGTCCTGTAAACCCTATCCGGAGCAACACCGACAGGAGTGGCTTGCTCGGCCCATACTCCGACGGGTGGCGTGAGCGCGGAAGCAATTCCGCGCCAAGACAGATGACTGCCTTCAATGACAGAACCCGGCTTACAGTTCCACTGACTGTGTCAATATTTTCAGCGCCTCATATAATGCCGTGAGGTGTTTTTTTATGTTTGAATCCGTTCTCTGCGCCATCGGCGCGGTTCTGGCCGTCACCGGTTTTGTCTGCATCGTCTACTGGCTGATGCTGCGGCTGATCCGGCCGAAGAAGAACGAGGACTATTTCGAGGTGCTGGTCTTTGACGGCAAAGAGGAAAACGCCAGCCTGCGGGTCAGCTTTCTGCTGACGCGGCTGCTCAGCACGGGCAGCATCCGCCACTGCCGCATTCTGGCGGTGGATAACGGCATGAAGCCCTGGCGGAGCGCCGCCCTGCGTGAGACCTTCGGCAGGGAACCCCGCGTCACCGTCTGCACCCCGGAAGAGGCCGCCGCCCTGCTTTTTGAGAAAAATGATTGATTGCGGCGGGCAAAGTCCCGTAAACGGGTCTGCGGCGCTGTTATAATGAGTGTAAAGGTTGGATCAATTGGCGGTTTGGCGGGGAACCCGGTAGCGCGGCACCTCAGTGCCGCTATTAACACAAACATCTTTTTTGAAGCATTTTCCGGTCTGATAAGACGTTTATTGTGCAGGAGAACGCCATCAGCAATTCAAAAATCCGTTTTGAAAGCTGCAATTGTCACAAGCGGCACTGAGGTGCCGCGCTACCGCATACCTCCCCCGACAACACCCTCTGTTCGAAAGGAAATCAACTTATGCTGACGCTGCTGACCGGCACGGACGTGCAACGGAAAAAAGAATATATCGACAGCGCCCTGTCGTCGTTGATCGACGGCGGGGAGAAGGTCTTTCTGCTGGTGCCGGAGCAGTCCAGCTTTGACCGGGACCGGGAATTCCTGTTCCGCCACGGCGAAAAAAAGAGCAACCGGCTGAAGGTGACCAGCTTCACCCATCTGTGCGCCGACCTGCTGGAAAACGAAGGCCTGCGGGTGAAGCCCCAGGCGGACGAGGCGGCGCGGAACGTGCTGATGTCGCTGGCGGTGGAGGACGTGTCCGACTCTCTGGAGGTCTACGCCCGCCACGCGGGCCGCAGCGCCCTGATCGCCGAATTGCTGGGCGAATACGCGGAGATCCGTCAGGCGGGCCTCGGCGCGGAGGAGCTGCGCCGGGTGAGCGCCGTCCTGCCCAAGGGACCTTTGCAGCGCAAAACGGAAGAGCTCGCCCGCATCTTTTTCGCCTATGAGGCGCAGATTTCCGGCCGTTTCTCCGAACAGGAGGACAACCTCCGCGTGACGACGGAATATCTGAAGGATCACGGACTGTTCAAAGACGCGGTGCTGTACTTTGACGACTACCGGGGCTTTACGGCGGCCCAGCTGCTGCTGATGGAACAGCTCTTCGCCCAGGCGAAGGAGGTCTGCGTGTCGGTGACGGCCCCCTCCCTGACGGAAGGGGAGGAGATCGCCTTTGCCCACGCCCGGCGCACGGCCCGCTCCCTCCGCCTGTTCGCCGGCCGGCAGAACGTGCCCTGCCGGGAGCGCAACACCGACGGCGCGCCGGAGAACGGCCCGCTGCAAGTCCTGCGGGACTCCCTCTTCTCCTATGAACCGGACCGGTATGAAGAACCGACGGACCGGATCACGGTGGCCTGCGCTTCGGATAAATATGAAGAGTGCGATCTGGCCGCGCTGGAGATCCGGCGGCTGATCGCCGAGGAGGGCTACCGCTGCCGGGAGATCGCCGTGTTCGAACGGGGAAGCGGCTACGCTTCGGCTATGGCCGCTTCTCTGACCAAATACGGCATTCCGGTGTTCACCGACCGCCGCGTCCCGCTGGGGGATTACCCGCTGGTGCGGGCGGTGCTGACGGCGACGCGCATCGCCGTCTTCGGCTTTGCGTCGGAGGACGTCTTCTCGCTGCTGAAGACGGATATCGTCGGCGTGAGTGCCGTGGACTGCGCGCTGCTGGAAAACTACGTCTATCTCTGGCAGAAGGACGGGGGCGCGTGGCTGAAGGAATTTACGGACAACCCCGACGGCTTCGGCGTGGAGCTTTCAGAAGATGGTGAAAAGACGCTCTCCAGAATCAACGAACTGCGGGAGTCGGTCGTCGCCCCGCTGCTGCGGCTGCGCCGCCGATTGGCGGAGGCCGACGGCACAGCGGCCTGCAAGGCCGTGTTCACCTATCTGTCGGAAATCCGCGCGGCGGAGAATTTCTGCGCTTACGCCGAATATCTGAACGAACACGGGGGCGAGGCGGAGGCGGTGCGCTGCGCCGCGGTGTGGGAGCAGGTGATGGCGTCGCTGGACGCCCTGCAGGCCGCCACGGCCGGCAGGACTCTCTCGCCCCGGCGTTTTCTTGAACTATTGAAAATCATCCTGTCCTCCGGCGACGTGGGGCGCATCCCCGCCGGCACGGACGAGATCGTCATCGGTACGGCCGGACGCACCCGGTTTTCCTCGCCCCGGGCGGTGCTGGTGTTAGGGGCCAACGAGGGCGTCTTCCCGGCCCCCACCGAGGCGGGCGGCCTGTTCTCCGCCGGGGAACGCCGCGAGCTGTGCGCCAACGATTTTCTGCTGGAAAACCTGCCGGAAAACCTCTACGCGGAAGAGCGCTGCATCGCCTATCAGACGCTGAACTGCGCGACGGAGCGGGTGTGGGTCTCCTTTGCCCGCAGCAGCATCTCCGGGGCCGCGCTGCAGCCCTCGGAGATCGTGACGGAGCTGGAAAAGCGCTTTCCCCGCTGCCGCAGGCGCAGCGCCGACGAGCTGACGGCGGAGGACCGCATCGGCAGCCCCGCCACCGCCTTTGAGGAATACGCGAAGCGCCGCGGTTCGCCGGATTCGTTCACCGCGTCCCTGCGGGCCTATCTGGAAAGCGCCCCCGGCGAGGCGGGCCGTCTGGCTGCCCTGCGCCGGGCGGCGGAAAAAGCCCCCGCCGCCTTTGAGGACCCGGCGCTGGCGGAAAAGCTCTTCGGGCGGCATCTGCGCCTTTCCGCCTCCAAGGCGGAGGCCTATCACAAGTGCCCCTTTATGTACTTCTGCCGCTACGGCATGGGGGTGGAAAAGCGTCGCCCCGCCGGGCTTGACGCCAGGATCACCGGTCTTTTGGTCCACCACGTGCTGGAACAGGTGCTGCTGCAATACCGGAACAACGAGCTGACGGAGATGTCTCCGGCGGCGCTGCGGGAATTGACCGACCGGCTGACGGAGGACTATATCACTGAATTCATGGGCGGCCGGGAGGCCATGACCCGCTCCCTGAACCGCAGCCTCGACCGGGTCAAGGACGAAATCTCTGAGATTCTGTCCCGCATGGTGAAGGAGTTCGGCGTCAGCAGCTTCGAGACCCGGGACGTGGAGCTGGAGATCGGCGAGGACGGGGAGATCGCTCCCTACCGCATCCCCGTGCCGGACGGCGGCAGCATCACCGTCAGCGGCTTTGTGGACCGGGTGGACGTGATGGACTGCGAGGGCAAGGCCTATCTGCGGGTCGTCGACTACAAGACCGGCGGCAAGAATTTCCGCCTCAGCGATATCTTCGACGGGCTGAATATGCAGATGCTGATCTACCTGATGTGCCTGTGGGACCATGGCAAAGAACGCTACGGCGACGTGGTGCCCGCCGGGGTGCTGTACGTGCCCGCCAAAACCGGCGGCGACAAGCTGCCCCGGAACGCCACCCCGGAAGAGGTGCTGCGGCAGAAGCTGAAAAACGGACGGATGAACGGCATCCTGCTGGAGAGCGAGACGGTGCTGCGGGGCATGGAAAGCGCCGCGGAAGGCCGCTACCTCACCGCCTCCATTGACAAAAACGGCAAGCTCAAGGGCACCTTCCTGTCCCTGACCGGCTTTGCCGCCCTGCATAAAAAAATCGACGCGGTGCTGGCCGACACGGCCCTGCGCCTGCACCGGGGCGAGATCGCCGCCCTGCCGGTGCTGGACGGCGACTATAAACACACCTGCGCCTACTGCGATTACAACGACGTGTGCCTGCGGGAGGAAGAGGACCCCAGCCGCACTCTGCTGGGCCTGTCCCATGCGGACGCGGCGGCGCTGCTGCGGAAGGAGGAACGGGACGATGGCTGACAGAAAATGGACGAAGGAACAGCTGGACGCGATCAACGCGGAAAGCGGCACGGTGCTGGTGGCGGCCGCCGCCGGTTCCGGCAAGACCAGCGTGCTGGTGGAGCGCATCGTGCGCAAGCTGACGGATCCGGAGCGCCCCTGCGCGCCGGACGAGCTGCTGGTGGTCACCTTCACCAACGCCGCGGCGGCGGAAATGCGCCAGCGGATCTATAAGCGCCTGCGGCAGAAATCGGCGGAAACGCCGGAGCGCCGCCGGGAGTTTTCCTTTCTGCAGTCCCGGCTGGACGGCATGCGGGTGTGTACCATGGACGCCTTTTGCATGAGCTTCGTGCGGGAGCACTTCCACGCCTGCGAGGTGGAATCCGACTTCCGCATGCTGGACCAGGGTGAGGCCCTCGTCCTGAAAAACACCGTGGCGCAGGAGGTGATCGAGCGCCTCTACGGCGAAGACGGCGAGGCCTTCCTTGCCCTGACCCGCCTATTCGAGCGGGGCCGCAGCGACGACGGCCTGATCGCCGCCCTGCTCCGTCTGTCGGATTTTTCCCTGTCCGAGCCCCATCCGGCCCAATGGCTGGAGGGGACCGCGGATCATTTTCAGGTCTCCGGCGCGGAACAGAGCGTCTTCGGACGTATCATCACCGCGGATATCCGCGAGGGGCTGGATTACTGCCTGCTGCTGGCGGAAGGGGCCCTCTCCGACGCCGGTTACGACGAGACGTTATACGAAAAACTCGGCCCCGTGCTGGAAAACGACCGGGACGCGCTGGAAACGCTGGCGGGCCGCTTTGCCGACCTGCCGTGGGACGGGCGCATCACCGCGCTGGAAGCCGTTCTCACCGGCATGAAGGCCAAGAGCTTCCGCGCCCCGAAGGGCTATACGGACGAGCCCCACAAGCTGGCGGCAGCGGCCAAGCGCAGCCGGATCAAGGAGCTGCTGGAAGCCTTTCTCGGCAAGATGGCCGCCACCGATGAGGAAAACGCGGAGGACGCGGCGGTGCTGGCCCCTATCGCGCGGGAGCTGGTTCG
>CAMVNL010000131.1 GCA_947168785.1 uncultured Clostridia bacterium
TCCCCCACCATAAAGACGGGATCGAAACCGAAGCCGTTGTCCCCCACGGGGGCGTAGCCGATATGTCCCTCGCACTCTCCTCGGACGGTGAAGGAGGTCCCGTCCGGGAAGGCGCAGGCCGCCACGCTGACAAACCGGGCGGTGCGCTTTTCCTTTGGCACGCCCTCCAGCTCCCCGATCAGATGCGCCATTTTTTCGGGATAGGGGGTCAATTCACCGCAGTACCGGGCGGAATACACGCCCGGGCGGCCGTCCAGCGCGTCCACGCACAATCCGGAGTCGTCCGCCACACAGGGGATCCCCGCGTCACGGCAGCCGGAGACGGCTTTCAGCAGGGCGTTTTCTTCAAACGTATTCCCCGGTCTCCTCCACCTCGGTGAGGTCCACGCCGATCTCGGAGGCCAGCACCACCCGGATGCCCAGAGGGGCAAGGATACGGTGCAGCTCCTCCCGTTTTTTCATATTATGAGTGGCGATTAAATAATCCAAACAGACCCTTCCTCTCCTTCTTCGGCGCGTTCTGCTCGGCAAGGCGCCTTGCCTCCTGCTCGGCGATGATGCGCTCCGCCTCCCGTTCGGCTTCTTCATGGGCCTTGCGTTCGGCTTCGATTCTTGCGGCTTCTTCCGCAGCCCTGCGCTCGGCTTCCAGCCTTGCGGCCTCTTCCGCCGCCTTGCGCTCGGCTTCCAGCCTCGCGGCCTCTTCCGCCGCCTTACGCTCGGCTTCCAGCCTTGCGGCCTCTTCTGCCGCCTTGCGCTCGGATTCCAGCCTTGCGGCTTCTTCCGCCGCCCTGCGCTGGGCTTCCAGCCTTGCGGCTTCTTCCGCTGCCTTGCGCTGGGCTTCCAGCCTTGCGGCTTCTTCCGCCGCCTTGCGCTGGGCTTCCGCCTTCGCCGCCGCTTCCTTCGCGGCCTTTTCGGCTTCTCTGCGTTCGGCTTCTTTTCTCAGAACTTCAGCGCGCGCCTGTTCCGCACGAAGGGATATTTCATCCTGTTTCGTCTGTTCATCTCGTGCGTCTTCGCGTACTGCCTGCGGTCCTTTCGGATGATCTTCGCGTTCCGTTTCATCCGCTTGCGGTCCCGCTTGGACAGCGTCTGCGTCCGCCTGTCCCGCGTCATCTCCGCTTTCACCTGCTGCAGCCTGCCTGTCAGCATCGCCGTCGCCATCGTCTGCAAATGCTTCAGAGAAAACCTCTTCGAGTATGCCTTTGAGAGCAGACGCATCGTCTTCTTCACTTTCGGCTGGCGTATAGTTGAGATAGTCTTCACTATGAACGAGATCATCGAGAGAGTCCCCTTCCTCTTTATTACGGTCCGCACCGTCGGATTCTTCAAACAGGCTCTTGGCAAAGGCGTCGGGATCGAAGGGCTGCAGGTCGTCCAACCCCTCGCCCACGCCGATGAATTTTACGGGCAGCTTGAGTTCGTTCTTGATGGTGAGCACCACGCCGCCCCGGGCGGTGCCGTCAAGCTTTGTCAGCACGATGCCGGTGAGCTCCGCCACCTGCATGAACTCTTTGGCCTGATTGACCGCGTTCTGACCGGTGGTGGCGTCCAGCACCAGCAAGATCTCCCGGTCGGCGTAGGGCAGCTCCTTATCCATGACCCGGTAGATTTTGGCCAGCTCCTCCATCAGGTTCTTTTTGTTGTGAAGGCGGCCCGCGGTGTCGCAGATGATGATATCCACGTCCCGGGCGATGCCCGCCTGCAGCGTGTCATAGACCACCGCCGCCGGGTCCGCGCCCTCTTTATGTTTGATGATATCAACGCCGGCCCGGTCGGCCCACACAGCCAGCTGGTCGATGGCCGCCGCGCGGAAGGTATCCGCCGCGCCCAGCAGCACCTTTTTGCCCTGAGCCTTATACATGGCCGCCATTTTGCCGATGGTGGTGGTCTTGCCCGCGCCGTTGACGCCGATCATCAGGATCACGGAGGGGATGGTCACCAGGCCCATATCCTCGCCGCCGTAGAGCATGTCCGCAATGATGCTCTGCAGCTCCTTTTTGACCTCGCTTGTCTTTTTGATCTTTTCGCTTTTGACGCGTTCCTTGAGCTCTTCCACCACCTGCACGGCGGTGTTGACGCCCACGTCCCCCATGACGAGGATCTCTTCCAGCTCGGTATAGAGGTCGTCCTCAAACCCGTCGAAGGAATCCAGCATGTCGTCGATGGCGTTGTTCATCTTGTTCCGGGTCTTTGACAGGCCGAAGTTGATCTTGCTGAAAATACCCATGTGATTGCTCCTTTATCTATTCTTCACGTTTATGTCATTAAAGATAAAAGAGGAGTGATGAAAGATGAAAGTCGGAAGCCCTTCGGGCTTAAATCTGATATTCGTCTCTGTTTTCACCATGATAAAAATGCCGGCCGCAGGCCCATCTTTTCATCTCTCATCTCTCATCTCTCATCATTCGTCATTCGTCATTCGTCCAGCCGCAGCTTCTCCACCATCTCCGCGGTCTTCAGCTCCAGCAGCTTCGACACGCCGCGCTCCTGCATGGTGACGCCGTACATGATGTCGGCCTCCTCCATGGTGCCCCGGCGGTGGGTGATGAGGATGAACTGGGTCTCGTCCGTCATCATGCGCACGTACTGGGCGTAGCGCAGCACGTTCACGTCGTCCAGCGCCGCTTCCACCTCGTCGAAGATGCAGAAGGGGGCGGGGCGGACCTTTAAGATGGCGAAGAGCAGCGCGATGGCGGTGAGGCCCTTTTCGCCGCCGGAAAGCAGCGTCAGGCTCTTGACCTTTTTGCCGGGGGGCTGGGCCTTGATGTCGATGGCGCATTCAAGAATATCGTTCTCGTCCTCCAGCACCAGCTCCGCCTCGCCCCCGCCGAACAGCTGCGTGAAGGTCTCGCGGAAGTAATTGTTGATGGCGTTGAACCGGTCGCGGAACTGCTCGCTCATCTGCGCCGTCAGCTCTTCGATCATGCGCAGCAGCTCTTTTTTCGCCTTTTCCACGTCCGCTACCTGCCCGGACAAAAACTCATACCGGGAGGAAACCTCTTTATACTCGTCGATGGCGGCTACGTTCACGGAGCCCAGCGCCTTGATCTGGCCTTTCAGCTCCGTCAGCCGCTTTTGCGCCTGGGGCACCGATTCGATCACAGGGGCGGCCTCGATGGCCTCCCGCCGGGAGAGGGCGTATTCCTCGAACAGCTTGCGTTCGATGTCGTTCTGTTCCTTTTCCAGCGCGGCGCGGCGTTCTTCCAGCCGGACCAGCTCCGCGCCAAGCTTTTCCCGTTCCTCGGTGCGCTGCTTTTCCTCCGCCCGGGCGTCGGCGACGGCCTTTTCGTATTCCTCGCGGCGGGCGAACAGCTCTTCCACCGCCAGATCGGTCTTGGCGATCTCGGAGCGCAGCATGGCGGCGCTTTCCCGCGTTTTTTCGGAATTCTCTTTCAGCTCGGCGTTCTGCGCCCGGATAGAATCCATCTCCGCGGCGATCTCGTCCTTGCGGTGTGACAGCTCCTCCTTGCGGCGGGTGAGCGACAGGATCAGCTCCTTTTTGGATTCCTGCTCCTTCATCAGCGCCACGGTGCGCAGGTTGACCTCGCTGATCTCGCTGTTGATCTCCTCCCGCTCCGCCAGCAGCGTATCCCTGCCGCCGGAAAGCGTCTGCAGCTCCTGCTCCTTGGCCTGCCGCCGCGCTTCGATCTTTTCGCGCTCCTTCTGCGCGATCGCCACGTTTTCATTCAGATAGGCGATCCGTTCGCCCGCGTTCTCTTTTTCATCCAGCGTATCCTGCAAAGACTGCTCCGCCTCGGCCAGCTTTGCCTCGGTGGTGGCCAGCACGCCTTGCAGGCGCACTTTTTCTTCATTTTTCTCGATCAGCTCAGCCCGCACGGCTTCGTAGGACGCCCGCTCGTTGGAATAGCGCTCCACGGCGGATTTCATCTCCGCCTCGCGCTTTTCAAGACCCTCCCGCATGGCGGCGATCTCGGTTTTCAGCCGGTCCGCCTCGCCCCGGCGGGAGAGGAAGCCGGAGTGGTTCACCTTGGAACCGCCTGTCATGGAGCCGCCCGCGTTGATGACCTGCCCGTCCAGCGTGACGATCTTGAACTGATAGTTGTAGCTTTTGGCGATGTTGATGGCGCAGTCAAGGTCCTCGCACACGGCGATGCGCCCCAGCAGCGATTTGATGATCTCGTCGTAATCCGGGTCGTTATCCACCAGCCGGTAGGCCAGATCGATAAAGCCGTAGCGGCCCTCCAGCCCGTTTTCCCGCAGCACGCGGCCCTGTACGGAGCTGATGGGCAGGAAGGTGGCCCGCCCCGCGTTGGAGGATTTCAGCATGTTGATGGCCCGCTTGGCGTCCTGCTCGGTCTCGGTGACGATATCCTGAATGGCGTTGCCCAGTGCGGTCTCGATGGCAGTCTGATACTCCTCTTCCACCCGGATCAGGTCGATGAGCGTCCCCCGGATGCCGGTCAAGGTCCCGTGGGAGGCCTCTCGCATGACGGCCTTGACGCTGCCCTGGTAGCCCTCCATGTTCTTTTCGGTGTCTTCCAGGAAGCGCAGCCGCTGCTGCTTGGCCAGCAGGTCCAACCGCGCCTTTTCGTGGGCGGTTTTCAAGTCCTCCGTCTTCTGCACGGCCTTGTTGACCCGCAATTGGTAGCCGGAGGCCATGTTGTTCAGTTCAGCAGCCTTTTCCGCCGCCGCGTCCACAGCCTGCCTGTCCTTGTCCCTTTGGGCGGTCAGCTCGCGGATCTTCTCTTCCTTCTGTGAGACCGCGGCCTCCGCCTCTTCGATGCGGGTCTGGATCTCCTGCGCGGAGGAACGGGATGCGCTGATCATGATATCCGTCTGGGAGAGCTGCAGCATGCTCTGAGACAGCTCTTCGCTGGCGGCGGTGTAGTCGTCGGAGTAGGCCTCGTCGCTCTTTTTGAGGCCCGCCAGCTTGTCCGCCAGCTCCCGGAGGGCTTCGCTCTCCTTGTCCGCCTGCTGCTGCAGCGCGGCGATCTGCGCCTTGCTGTCGGCGATTTCCGTATCAATGTCGTCTGTCGCGGTCTCCTGCATGGTCAGATCGCGGGAGAGGCGTTCCAGCGTTTCGTTGTTGTGGGTGACGGAGTTGTCGTACACCGCCGCCTGGGCGTCCAGCGCGGCGGCCTGCTCCTCCAGACGGGATTTTTCTCCCCGCAGCCGTTCGGTCTCCACGTTGATTTCCCGTGTGCCCTCCGTGGCGTTGTCGATATCGGCGGAGAGCTTTTCGAGGATCTGCCCCGTCAGGTCGTACTGGCTCTGGGCAACGGATAGCTTATTGCCCTGCTCGCGGATCTGCTCGGCGGAGCGGTTGAGGGTATGTACCCACAGGCCGATTTCCAGCTCCTTGCGCTCGGCGGCGTAGACCAGAAACTGCTGCGCCTTTTTGGACTGCTTTTCCAGCGGCCCCACCCGCGAAGCCAGCTCCGCAACGATATCCCGCAGGCGGACGAGGTTTTCCTCCGCCTGATCCAGCCGCTTGATGGCGTCCGCCCGGCGGTAACGGTAGTGGGAGATGCCCGCCGCCTCTTCAAACATATCGCGGCGGTTGTCGGACCGGGCAGAGACCATCTCCTCGATCTTGCCCTGCCCCACCATGGAATAGCCGTCCCGGCCGAGGCCCGTATCCATGAACAGTTCGTTCACGTCCCTGAGGCGCACGGTCTTGCCGTTGATGAGATAGGCGCTTTCGCCGGAACGGTAGTAGCGCCGGGTGACGGACACCTCAAATTCGGGGTTGTTCAGCGCCCCGTCGGTATTATCCAGCCGCAATGTGACCTCCGCGAAGCCCTGGGGGCGGCGTTCCCCCGTGCCGGAGAAGATCACGTCCTCCATTTTGGATCCGCGCAGGGATTTGGTGGACTGTTCGCCCAGCACCCAGCGGACGGCGTCGGAAATATTGCTTTTGCCGGACCCGTTGGGACCCACGACCGCGGTGACGCCGCTGCCGAAGGTCAGCACCGTTTTATCCGGAAAGGACTTGAAGCCCTGCATTTCCAATGCTTTTAAATACATAAAGTCAATATAGCTCCTAAAGTTAAACCTATCAAATTATTATAGCCGATTAAACGGGGAATAGCAAGCGTTTTGAAAGAAAGAAACAGGCAAATTGGCGGTTTGTCGATGTAACACCGTAGCGCGCGCTGACGGCGCCGTCCCCCTTTGTCGCGTTGCGACATTTCCCCCGCACTGCGGGGGAATCATCCTCAGTGCCGCTATTTGCACAAACAACTACCGTAGCACGGCGCATTGCGCCGTCTGGAGTGCCTGGTACAAATAACTGAATTGCAGGGAGGAAACTGTTCCCATAAAATGCTTCACAGAGGGAAGCAAATCATCATGGGCAACCGCCAGACGGCGCAATGCGCCGTGCTACGTGATGTAACTTCTCCCTCGCAGCGGCACTGAGGTGCCGCGCTACCGCATGGGTCAACATCTCGACAAATCCCTTTTCATGGAACTGCCGCCACTCAGTCCTCCGGCGGGATGCCGTCGGTGTACTGGGAATTGTACAGCAGCGCGTAGAAGCCGTCGGCGTCCAGCAGCTCCTGATGGGTGCCCTGCTCCACGATGGCGCCCTTTTTCATTACTAATATATTGTCGGCGTTCTTGATGGTGGAAAGCCGGTGGGCGATGACGAAGCTGGTGCGCCCCGCCA
>CAMVNL010000132.1 GCA_947168785.1 uncultured Clostridia bacterium
TGCTGGGAGTTCGCCCGGTATTACCCTGACGAGCGTCTGCGGCATCTGGCGCTTGGTCTGTCTTTGTGGCAGTTGTGTTGTGTGGGCGTGTTCCTCGTCTCCCTCGGCGTCGTCTTTTTCTTCGCGAAGTCAGAACGGATCAGACGGGCGGAAGAGACAATCGGAAAGAACAGGGCTGCCCACAAGGTATAGGCTGCCGCCGCTCTGAACAAGGAAAGTGAGAACGTATGTCGCCTCTTTATTATATCGGATTCGCGCTGTGGCTGGGCGTAAATCTTTTGATATGTAAAAAATACGGGATCTCCCGTCTGCGGGCGGGGTTGTATACGCTATCCTTCCTGTGGGCCGTCGTCGGCGCGCTGATCGGCGGGCTGTTTTACCGAGCCGTGCTGAAAGCGACGGACAGCCCCGCCTCCCCCAGCATCGTCGCCATCTTCGGCGGGCTGGTGTTCACGCCGGTGTTCGTCATCCTCACCGTCACGGTGGAAAAAGCCCTGCGCGGCGCTGTCAATCGCGGCAGGGGAAAGAACGGGAAACCGCCGCTGGCTTCAGTCAGCGTCCGGGATACGCTGGACCTGCTGACGCCCGGCTGCCTGGTGGTGCTGGCGCTGTCCAAGCTCAGCTGCCACTTTGAGGGCTGCTGCTATGGGATTCCCTTTGAACATGGCGTCTATTCCGATTATCTGAAAACCACGGTGTTCCCCGTGCAGCTCGCGGAAACGGCCACGATTTTGCTGGTGCTGGCCGCCCTCCTGTTTTTCAGGACCCAGCGGGATTACCGCCGGGGCATGGCCTATCCCTTTTCCGCGGCGCTGTACTGCGCGGGCCGCTTCTTTTGGGAGTTCCTCCGTTACTATCCCCCGAACATGCAGCATTTGGTGCTGGGGCTGACGCTGTGGCAGGCCTGCTGTCTGGCAGTGTTTGTCGCCTCCGTCGTCTCGCTGGTCCTGCTGCGGAAAAAGCAGCCTGCCGCCGCGACGAAGGCCGTTCAGCACCACCGCAAAAAGAAAAAATAACGATTTACTCCGGTAATGATCCGTCAAAGCCCCTCGTTTTGGAGCGTGCGGGCAAACGGTCTTTATATATTCCAATATTATGTGGGTCAGTCCGGCTTTTGCCGGGCGAAGAAAGGATAAGGTGATTCCTGATGAAAAAAAACACCCCAACCAAATTCCTGTGTATGTTCCTCTCGCTGCTGATGGCGTTTTCCGCCTTCGGCGTGCTGACGCCCGTGGCGTTTGCCGAGGGCTCGGGCAGCGTGACGGACGCCATGTGGACCACGCTGGCGGACGCGCTGCGGAGCGAGAACGTGAAAACCGCCTCCTACGGAAACACAGACAACGTTGACGTGGACGACAGGACCGGCGACGTGATGGCGGCCGCCAAGGCGTATTTCGCGGTGTTCAACGCCTACGTCCACAAGGCGACAAGCGACGGGAAGCAGAATAACCAGAACGAGTACAATTTGGGCTACCGCACTTCCCAGCAGGTGCGCGATCTGGTGAAGAACGAGATGCAGTCGCGGATGGACTACGTCGCCTACGGCGTCGCCGGCGTGCTGAACAAGCTGGGCGGCCCGACGGTTTCCTCGTCTTCCAGTACCAACAAGGGCAGCGTGCCCACCACCAGCTTCACGGTGAAAGTGACCAACATGGCCGGCCTGCTGACATATGCGACGCTGGACGAGGCTGAAAGCGTGCCTACCTACTCTTATACGATCAGTCACCGGAACGGCCGGTATTATGAGACGACTAGCAGCAGCGGCTGCAGCTCAACAACGTCGCAGAACTATTACGCCGTTGTCAGTACCGCTTCGGAAACGAATGGAACGAAGGACGTGGACATTTCCGCCCTTCGCGCGCTGGAGACCGCCTTTAACGACAACGCGGACCTGCTGAACGCCGACCGCGACGCGAAGATCGCCATGGGCTACGACGCGCTGTCCGCCGCCTTCAACGCGATCATCGCCGCGAAGACCGCCGCCGAGAGCGCTTTCAACGCGACGACGGTCACCCACTTCTTTGCCGCGGAGCTGGAAAAGCTGGAAGCGCTGGAAGCGGCCATGAAGATCGCCCAGTACGCGCCGATTGTGGACCGTATCAACGGATACGTGGCCACGGACGTTTCGGCGTTCGATCTGGACGCGCTGACGACGATCTACGAAAGCCTGAAAGCCGATTACAACAGCTACAAGGCAATCAATATTGACGACGTCTACACGTATTTTGAGACGGAGACCGGCGCGCTTGACCGCGCGGCGGTGGACGCCAAGTATGCGGAAATCGAGGACGCCTATCAGCGCGCCTACCTGAATGAGGTTGTCAAGCCGGAAATCGACGCTTCCGTAGAGGAATATCAGTCCTATGACGACGACTGGGTGCTGGCCACCGATAACGCTGACGTGGCGATCGCCGCCGCAGGTACCGCGCTGGACGGCTATGAGGAGACCCTCGGTCAGTATAAAACCGCAAACGTGAACGCTGTTTTCGGCGCGGGCTATGCGACGGAGACCTTCGGCGCCCTGCGCGCGGAATTCGACCGCCTGATCGAGGTCAACGAGTGGAAGGAGACCTTTGCCCAGTACAAGAGCGTCTACACCGCCGCGTTCGAGCCGGTGACCCCCGACTACTCTACCGATCAGCTCTACTCCGTGCTGAATTCCCACGACGCCTGGTATACCGATCTGCAGGCCTACGTGACGGCTGTCAACGAATATGACGCCGTGCTGGCGGGCAAGATCCTCACCGATCTGGAAGCCGCCATGGAGACGAAGATCGACTCCGTCTACGCCATGCTCAACGCCCGCATCGAGGCCACCATCAACAACGCCTACGACCTGTATCAGGGCTTCGTGGCGGAATACGGCTATGCCATCAACACCGCAGACGACGTGTCCGTGAGCAACTATACCGCGCTGCGGGCGGCCTTCGGCCTGCTGAATCCCGACCACTACGATTTCCTGACCGGCACGGCGCATTTCACTGTGGCTGACGAAACCGTTGCGAAATATGAGGAGATCCGCGACGCCGTGTTCGCCTTCGTGAACTTCGACGCCTCCAAGGGCCTTTCCGCCTACAAGTTCAACCATGCGGAGGTGGAAGATATCATCCGCGCCGTTTCCTCCAAGGACTATGCCCGCAACGCGGATTACGACGTGACGGACGAAAAAGTGGAAGCCATCATCGATATCCTGGAGGAGTTGCTGGCCTCCGATACGGTGAAGGAAAAGTTCGATCTCTCCGGCACCATTTCCGGCGTGCTGGATAACCTTTATACCGACGATTTCCTGAATACGCTGGTGCAGTACGTCTATCCGATGGTGGCGTTTGAGTTCGCCAAGGTCTGGGCCGATCTCCCGAAAACGGCTGACGTGGACGCCGGTTCACCTGCGGGCGTCGTCACGATCACCCTGACGCTGAACGATATGCCCACTGTGCTCAGGAATATCGACCTGCCGCTGCTTCCCAAGCTGCTGGCTCCCAAAGTCCAGTCTGATTATCCGGAGGTTTACGCGAAGCTCAACGCGGTATCGAACGCCTACGGTATAACCGACGACAAGAGCGAATGGACCACCAATCCCTGGGAGGATGAAAACATCTACGACGCAGAGAGCGGTAAGCTCACCCTTGAGTGGGGCATTACCGACAAGGAGTCTTTCCTGAACGCCGCTTCCGTGGCGCTTTCCGGCGTCGAACCGCTTCTTCTCGCCCTGCTTTCAAACAAGACCTTCTCCGTGTCCGGACAGCATATCGGCACCGGTACAGGTAAGGCCTGCGGTTTTGTAAACGTGAACGTCGACACCATTAAGCTGAAAATGACGTTCACCGGCAATCCGGGGTATAACAACATGATGGCGCCCATCCTGGCCGCGCTCGGCGCGAACGAGCTGCCCAACGGCAATACGCTGCTCACGGCGCGCGACGTGCTTCAGACCGGTCTGATCGCGCCTTTGGAGGGGATCCTCGGAAGCATTGAGGAAAAGCCTCTCGATTCGATCCTCCGCCTGCTGCCGACGCTTGCGTTCGCGCTGAACCTCAATCTCGTCGCTCCTCTGCTTGACGAGCTGAAAACCAATATCTCCTACAACGCCGACGCGCATTATGACGCCGGCATCGGAGGCAGCGATACAAAATATGACGTTCTGAGCGACGCCTCCCCCATCGATATCAACCTCGGCGAGATGATCGACATTGCCTCCATGGGCATCGATCTTTCCTCCCTCAACGGCCTGCTGAATTCCGTGCTGGGCCTTCTGACGAAATCCGACGACGAGGAAGCTGAGCCTGTCTCCATTTCGCTGCCTGCCATCGACGAAGCCAAGCTTTCCATGTTGGGCACCGACGTGAAGTGGATCTCCGGTTACCGCACCGTCAGCCCCTTCTCCGGGGTGGAAGGCCACGGCGCCGACTGCGCCCGCATCATCGCGGATAACCGGGCGGATATCTTCCTCAGCGTGCTGGATTACGCCATCCGCGGCATCGACCAGAATGATCTGGTCAACAGCGTGCTGGATCTGATCAATTCCAAGAAGACGGAAGAAGAGGCAAAGGTCGAGCTCTCCGAGACGATACAGGGCATCATTGACAACGTGGTGGCCAACAGCCCCGACAGCATCGCCGCCGTGGTGGAGCTGCTCTTCCCGCAGCGCTATGATATGGCCGACGTGAAAAAGATCGACTGGATCACCGAGGGCACTATCAGCGAAACCGACTATGAAAACTACTGGACCGATGTGGACGCCGAAGGCCACGAGACCCTGTGGACGAAGAAAAAGGCCGTTTACATGGCGGAGCACCTCGGCAATTTCGCGGACGACGTAGTGACCATTTTCAGCGAAAAGCTGGGCGATGCGCAGACGTTGGGCGAGGCGGTGGCCTATCTGCTGAACGATCTGTTCAAGGCCGATACGGCCAATTCCCTGGCAGGCGCCCTGAAGGATTTCTTCGGCGGATTGGAACTGCCTGAAATCGTCACAACGCTGGGCCTGCTGGAGCAGCTCGGACTGGACGTCCACGCTTGGGATGAGATGACCTTCTCCTTCGCCGACGGCGATGCCGCCGCGTTCAAGGCGGCCGTGATCGGGTGCCTTGAGCCGCTGGCGCCGGTACTCCGGTTCATTCTGGCGGAGGAATCCATTGAGATCACCCTGCTGGACGCGGTTCCCGTGAAGGCGCTGGGCTACGACGGCTATTCCTACGGCATCGTGCCGCTGCTGGAGGCGCTGGGCTGCAAAAACGTCAAGACCACCGCTGCCTTTAAGGCGGATAAGGCGAATATCGTGAAGAACATCGTGGATCCCGTATTTACCTTGCTGGACGCGCTGCAGGCGAATCCGCTGGTCTTCATTGAAGAGACCGTCCCCGCTTTGCTGTATTTTGACAGGGTTGGCGGTATCCAGGCCGCCGTGCCGAACCTGCTGTTTGCGGTGAACGTGCTGCTGGATACCATCCGCCCGGTCTACGACCTGGATATCTATCAGCTTGTGGATGAAAAGCTGGGCTTTGATCTGCGCTTCGCCGAGACCGATCCCATCAACTTCCTGCTGGTGAAGCTGGGCGATCTGATCAAGGAAAAGACCGACATTGAGCTCAAAATCGACTTTACGGTGGAATCCCTCAGTTCGGAACTGAACTTCACCGATCCCATCCGATTCACTTCCGCCAACGGCGACGACGCCTATACCATCCGTCTTTCCGACGACGGCAAGGCCGATCTGGTGACGAAGGTGCTGGATTTCGGCGTGGAGGAGCTTGTCTTCGAGGACAACATTGCCAATTTGGAGAAGCTTCTCAAGGACGTCATCAAAGACGAAAATCTGATGGCGTTGGTGACCACGCTGTTGGAAAATCTCAAGATGCTGGATAGGGACGTGGAAGACTTCCACGGCATCAACGACGTGGCCCTGGCCACCGTCTTCGGCGTGGATTACGGATGGCGAGGGGTGCTGTTCATCATGCTGCTGTATGCTGCGCGCACCTCCCGGCCGGCCATCGCCGCGGTCATGATCGCCTTCTTCCTTTACTGGGGAACCTTCTACTATCCGACGTCCTCGCTGTTCGGAATCCCCATTTCGCTGAGCGAATTGCCTTCCTGGCTGTCCCAGCCGCTGAACGCTTTCCTGCGGCTGGAGACCTACGGGCTGCTTTCCATGCCCTTTATTCTGATCCGCTTCCGGAAGGACACGCGGATGATGCTCTGGATGAGCTACTCCCTGTATCCGGCCCATCTGCTGCTGGTCTGGCTGGTCAAAACCCTGGTGCTGGGCTGACCGGAATCAAGCTGTCTCATTTCTGAGAAAAGAACCCCTCCTGGGGAGAAAATGTTCCCGCTCTTTCTGCCGTCCCGAAAGGGACGCCCCGATACCGATCCCGACAGACCGATCCGGATTTTCAGGAGGAATGATCATATGAAGAAATACCGGCAGCCCGGAGAATGGGGAAGATGCCTTGTTTTTCTGTGGGGCCTGATGATTGCGCTGACAGTCTGGATCGGATGCGCGGCAGCCGAAAGGCAGCTGACCGTGATGGTCTACATGTGCGGAAGCAATCTGGAAAGCACCTACGGGTCAGCCACTGCCGACCTGGCGGAAATGAGCGGCGCGGGAATCGACGGGGAAAAA
>CAMVNL010000133.1 GCA_947168785.1 uncultured Clostridia bacterium
CGCTCGCCGACGCGTATTATGCGGCGGCGGATCCCGGAAACGCCGGAAAAGACGCGGCGCTTATGCGAAAAACCGCAAAGCAGATCCGGGATAACTTCAGCGCGATCGCCGCGCGAAAAATCCGTCTGTCCCCGGGGAAAATGCAGGCGTTCCGCTATCTGCCTGTCCCGTTGGTTGGCTTCATTCTGGGGTTTGTATTCCGGAGCCGTTTCGGCGATCGGTTCATGTATCAGCACGCGATGAAAGCGCCGGACGAGATGTTCCAATTGCACGAACAGTTCTACAATTGGCTTGCGAAGGACGTTGACCAAAAGCCGTAAAGCGGTATGGGTCAAAACCTAAAAAAGCGACGTTTCTCGAAAAACGAAAAAGGAGCTGTAAACCATTATACAAGACTTGTTTTTTTAGGATCAGGCTGCTCACGGCGCCGACGCCGGCGGAAATGTCAACCACTGCCCATACTTTTGCCACCATTGCCATCGAGCACGGAATGGACGTCAAAACGCTGTCGGGGATGATCGGGCACATATCGGTGGATACCACGCTGAACATCTACAGCCACTTCACCACCGAAATGCAGAAAAACGCGGCGAAGAATGCAAAACGCTGCTGGAAAAGATGATCGAAGAGGACCGGGCACAGATCAAAGAGGAGAAGGAAGCACTGAAAGCGGACCAGACGGAGTGACCGTCTGATCCGCCGCAAAATACGTTGAACGGACCGCTTGCCCCGATGCAGGCGGCCCGTTCGTTTTTACCCTTGACAAGTTTATGATGATGCTTGTTTGCATTCAGGTTACCAGCGATGTGATCGCGGAGGCGTTCAGCGTAAAGAGCAGGTCAACGGTCTCGGAAACAGAGCTCGCGTAATCGGAACGGATCCACTGGGTGATCACGCCGAGACTGCCGTAGAGGAGATAAGACAGGATATATTGCTGTTTTTCTGCTTCCATATTCACCTGCAGATGCTCGAACAACTGTAAAAAAGCCAGCTGTATGAAACGGCTTTTGAAGACTGGGTCCGCTGCCGTGACCAGCAGCACCCTGAATACTTTGTCGTTGTCTCGGATATAGCGAAGGAAAGAAGAAAGGAAATCTTTGCCGCCGCCGGCTATCTGAGCGCCTATCTTCTGAATATGCGCCGCGGTCTCGGAAAGGATCTCGTCTTCCACCTCGGCGAGCACCTCTCTCGGTTCGGCATAGTGGGCGTAAAACGTGGAGCGGTTCAGCTCCGCTTTTTCGCAGAGCTCCCGAACGGAGATCTTTTCGATCCCGCCCTTTTCCTCCAGTAGTGTCAGAACAGCATTCTGGAACATTTTTTTGGAGAGCCGCGTACGTTGGTTGTCTTTTACGTTCATTTTTATTATCCCGTCACTTTCCTGTCGTTTTGTCGGTCTTGTCACCAAAATTATCAAAACTGATGATTGTTTTTACAACACTTTGTCTGTATAATAAAATTGTAACGCAGAACCGCGAATTTGTCAAGAGAAAGAGGAACCCGCCATGAAACTGATGAACAGCCCGCTGCTTGCCAGCCGTGTCAAAAGTGAAACCGTCACGAAAAGCGAAAAATGGCTCGGTTATCTGCTTGGCCCCGCCGGAGCGCTTCTCTTAAACGCCGTGCTGGCCACCTATCTGAACGTCTACTACACCGACGTGCTGAATCTGACGCCGCTGTGGGGCGGCGCGTTCCTCACCGCGTTCCCCATCGTGTCCAAGATCATCGACGCGATCACGAACGTGGTGATGGGGCAGATCATCGACCGCACGAGGACCAAAGAGGGAAAAGCGCGGCCCTGGCTGCTGCTGTCGGCGTTCCTTGTGCCGGTAACGGGTATCCTTCTTTTTACAGTGCCGGAGAGCAGCGATACGGTGAAAGCGGTTTGGGTGATGATCAGCTACAACCTGTTTTATTCCTTCGCCTATACGATCTTCAACATGAGCCACAACCTGATGGTGCCGCTTTCCACCCGCGACGGTACCGCCCGGGGCGGCCTTTCGGTGTTCAACCAGATCGCCTCCATTATGATGAGCGGCATCCTTGTGGCGCTGGTGTTCCCTATGGTCATCATGCCCATGATCGGTGTGGACAAGTCCAAGTGGATCACGCTGATGACGATTCTTTCCATCCTGACTCTGCCGCTGACGCTGATGGAATACTACTTTACAAAAGAGCGTGTGACAGCGGAGGCGGGCGAGGAAGAGACGAAGCAATCGTTCGCGGAACAGCTCAGAATTCTGTTCACAGACAAGTACATGATCCTGATGTACGTATACTTCTTTGTCTATACTGTCGGCGTAACGCTCAAGAACCTCGGACTGGTCTATTACTGCAACTATGTACTGGGAACCTATAACGACGGCGTCACGCAGATGCTGGTCTCCGTCATCGGCGGCATCCCCATGGGTATCGGTATTTTCGCCGTGTGGCCGCTGGCGAAGAAATTCGGCAAGCGGAACGTGACCATGGTCGGCTTTATCCTCTACGCTGTCGGCTCGCTGATCTGCTGGATCTTCTCCCATAACCTCGTGGTCGTGCTGATCGGTCAGTTTATCAAGAACATCGGCGGTCTGCCCTGCGCATACGTGTTCATGGCGCTGTTCGCCGACTGCCTCGATCATCTGGAATGGAAAAAGGACCTGCGCATGGACGGCGCCGCCATGTCGATCTATAATATCATCGCGGTAGCGATGGTGGGTATCATGACCGGCGTGTTCAACTGGCTGCTGGCCAAAGCCGGCTATCTTGCGCCGATCACGGCAAGCAACACAGCGGACGCGGCGGCAAAGCTGGCGCAGAACGGCTGGACGGCACAGCTTGCGCTGGAAAGCCTGAAGCCTGCCTCGGACGGTGTGCTGACGGTAGCGCTGCAGCAGCCCTCAGCCGTGACGTCGGTCATCTCATTCGCTTTTGTCGGTCTTGAAGTTTTCACGGGCATCCCGTTGGTGGCGATTCTGTTCTTCCTGAATGTGGAAAAGAATCTGCCTCAGGAGCAGGCGGAGATCAAGGCAAGGCGCGAGGCGAAAACGGCGGAGGAGAGCGGCAAATGAAAGCGGTCAACCTCAGAACGGAATATCTGACCGATCCAGTGGGGATCGATATCGCCAATCCCCGTATTTTCTGGAACTGCGAGGGCGGCGTGAAGCAGACCGCCTACCGGATCGTCAGCGAAAAGTGGGATTCCGGCAAGGTGGAGACGGATACCATGCGCGCGCAATATCCGCTGACGCTGGTTTCCGGCGAACGGGTCAACTACAGAATCAAGCTTTGGGATGAAACCGGAACCGAGGGAGAATGGAGCGAACCCGCTTTCTTTGAGATGGGATTGCTGCGGGCTTCCCACTGGCAGGCGAAGTGGATCACGGGGAATTATGCCGTCAATAAAAAGCGCCGTTATCCCGCGGATTGCTTCCAAAAGACGTTTTCTCTCCGTGGGAAGGCCGCTTCGGCGCGGCTGTATATCACCGCCTGCGGGCTTTACAGCGCCGCTGTCAACGGCACGCGCGTTTCCATGCCGCTGGCGCCGGGCGTCACCGATTACAGAAAGAGAATCCAGTATCAGACGTATGACGTGACGGCGCTCCTGAAGGAACGAAACGTGCTGACCGTTGAGCTTGCCGACGGCTGGTACCGGGGAAGCGTAGGCGCGTGGGGAATCACCAACCAGTACGGAACCGAAACCAAGCTGCTGGCCCAATTGGAGCTCGTTTATGAGGACGGCCGGAAAGAAACCGTTATCACGGACGAAACGTGGCAATGGTCCGACGACGGCCCGATCCGGTTTGCCGATAACAAGGACGGCGAGATCTGCGACGCACGTAGGCAGCCTTCTTATTCCGGTTTTGCAAAGGTCACCGCGCACAACGTAACGCCCACAGCCTCCAATAACGTGCCGATCGCCGAAAAAGAAACCTTCAAAGGAAACATGACCGTCACGCCGGGCGGCAAAAAACTGATCGATTTCGGGCAGAATATCGCCGGATATATCTCTTTCCGCATCAATGCTAAAGCGGGACAAAAGATCACGTTCCGTTTCGGTGAGCTGACGAAGGACGGCGAGCTTTATCAGAAAAACATTCAGCTTTCCAATAAAAAGAAAACGACCCCGCTGCAGAAAATCGAATACGTCTGCAGGGAGGGGCTGAACGAATACAAAACGACGTTCGCGATCTTCGGTTTTCAGTACGCGGAGATCGATACGGATATTGCATTCGGCGCTGAAAACGTAACGGCGATCGCGGTATATTCCGATATGGAGGAGACAGGCGCTTTCCGTTCCTCCAACGAACTGCTGAACCGATTTGTGGACGCCACCCGCTGGTCGGCGAAGAACAACAGCGCCGACCTGCCCACGGACTGCCCCACCCGGGAACGCCACGGCTGGCTGGGCGACGCGCAGATCTTCGTGAAAACGGCAAGCTACCTGTTCAATTACCTGCCCTTCGCACGAAAATTTGAAAACGATATCTGCGACGCGCAGCATAAAAACGGCTGTTTCACGCAGATCGCCCCTGTCGGCGGCGTCGATTTCTATATGAGCCCGATGGACGGCTCCGCCGGCTGGTCGGATGCGGGCGTGTTCATTCCCTACCGGCTTTACCGGCAATACGGCGACAGGACCATTCTGACCGACTGTTACGACAGGATGCGGCGCTATGCGGATTACAAGATCCGTACACTGGGCAAATGGTATATGACCGCGAAACCGACAGGCGTCGGTCTGAAAGACTTCCGGCATATTTCCAACTACGGGCAGAGCTACGGCGAGTGGGCGGAACCGGCTGACGTGAAGGCCTTTTCGGTTTCCGACTTTATCTCCCCGCACCCGGAGGAAACCACCGCGTATATCGTGTGGCTGATGGAAGTCATGGCGCAGATTGCGGAGATCTTGCAGAAGCCCGACGACAAAGAGCGGTATCTCGCCTGCGCAAAAAAGGTGCGGTCCGGGTATCGGGCGCTGGTAAAAACGAAGCAGTATTCGCTGGATACCGACCGGCAGGCCAAGCTGGTGCGCCCGCTGTATCTGAAACTGCTGGACGAAGAACAGACCGCTTACGCCAAAAAGCGGCTGATCACGGCGCTGGACAACTACGGCTGGCGGCTGGGAACCGGTTTTCTCTCCACTCCCCTGATCCTCTACGTGCTGGCGGAAATGAATATCGAATACGCCTACCGCCTGCTGGAAAACGAAGAGATCCCGGGCTGGCTCTCCATGCCGAAGGCCGGCGCGAACACGATCTGGGAAGCGTGGGAAGGACCGAATTCCACGTCGGGCGGCATCGGCAGTCTGAACCACTATTCCAAGGGGGCCGTCGTGGAATGGCTGTTCGGCGAGATGTGCGGCATCCGCGTAGACGGTGAAAATCATTTTGTGATCGCTCCGAAGCCCGGCGGACGGTTCACGTTTGCGAGCGCTGAATACAAAAGTATCTATGGCGTCGTCAAGTCCGGCTGGAAAAAGACGGAAAACGGCTGGCAATACCAAATTGAGATCCCTGCCAACTGCACGGCGGAAATCAGACTGCCGGACGGAATGGAGAAATCTTTGCAAAAAGGAGCGTATACGTTATGAGTTCCCAAGCGAAAATCGTTATTGCGTCCTGTGCGGCAGCCGCGCTGCTGATCGGACTGATCGCTTCCGCCTGCGTTCCGGTTAAAAACGTCGTCCAGACGCCCGTCGTCATTGGGCAGCAGGCCGCACAACCGGAGAATACAGCTGTGAATACCGTCGCGCAGCCGGCTCAATCCCAGCCGGCAGCGGAACCCGCCACGGCATCGCAGAACGACTCCGCCGCGCAGCCGACCGAAGCAGCTGCCCAAACCGCCGACGGTTCTATGTCAACAGAGGAGATCGTTTCGCTGTATAACACCGCCGTCAACAAGGTAAAACAGGAAGCAACCAATCTGACCAGAAACTACAAGCACGTTTCCGCTCCCGAGGATCAGCTGGAGCTGCCCTCCGCAATCCAGGGACTTGGGAAGACTGCCATCGGCACTTTTGTAAAGGGAACGGACACACCGGAATCCTGGACGAGCAAAGAGGATATGCAAATCGTTTTCCCTGTCGGCAACACGGATTATTCTTCCCATCTCACGGCGGATATGGTGGAAACCGCGACCTGTGAGGAAGTCGGCGGCACGTACAAAATCACGCTGAAGCTGTATGACGATAAGCTTACCAGCCCCGCAAAGGGGGAGGGCTACGCGGGCGTATTCAACACCACCACCGCTTCCACCTTTACGGAGATCAACATTCCCACCGTCACCTTTAACCGTGTGGATGTCAACGGCGTGAACGGCTCCATCACATGCACCGTCGACAAGGCGACGCAGCACGTCACGGAGATCACCTTCGCAAACACGGACATCCTGAAACTGGAGGTCAAGGTGGTGGTCGCCACGCTGAATGTAAAGCTGGCGCTGGCGGTAGAAGAGAATTATTCCGTTGCGTATTGATCAAAATGAAAAACCTGTCCCGATAATAAGGAAAAAATGGAAAACGGAGCAGACAGAGAGACCGTCTGATCCGCTGCGAAATATGTTGAACGGACCGCTTGTCCCACTGCAGGCGGCCTGTTTATTTTTACCCCTGACAAACCGTAATTATGTACCGGAATC
>CAMVNL010000134.1 GCA_947168785.1 uncultured Clostridia bacterium
TGCCCCAGCAAGATGGTCGTTCCCATGGCAAAGCTGACGATGAGACCGGTGATGGTCATCATCATCTGCGAACCGGTGGAGACGGCGGAAACGTCAAGCGACAGGGCAAACCGGCCGACGATCAGCAGATCCACCGCGCCGTACATGGCCTGCAGCAGCATGGCGGCAAACACCGGCAGCATGAATTTCAATAGCGGCGCCAGAATTCTGCCGTTTGTAAAATCGTTCTCTTTCATTTTTCTCTCCGATAAAAAAGGACCGGGTAAGACCCAGGCGTCTCAGCCTGACGTCTTATCCGGTCGATCATGTTTTTTCTTATTCAAAATCTGCCCGGGTAAAATCGCCCTGCTTTGTCGCAAGGCCGATAAATTCCTTTCCGCCGGCGCGGCCGTTGTACCAGATCCGCCAGCAGTCTTTTTCATTATCATAAAGAGCGGAGGGCTTATAGCATGAATCTTCGTCCCATGTTCCCTTTATGGGCGAAACCAGCGGATTCCCCTTGCAGCGGTGGAATTCCGTCACGCCGTCTTCGGAACAGGCGGCGCAGATGCAGGCAGTATGGATGTCCCGGTAGCCGATGTAGAAAACGAGATAGCCCAGCGTCGGATGGGGGATCACCTGACAGCCTCCGATCCGGTTCTGTTCGTATTCTTTCTCCGGGTTCATCATCAATATGGGGTTCAGGGGCGATTTCTCCCACGTGATCCCATCCTTGCTTTCGGCATAGCACAGCACGTTGGGCTCATAGGTTTCGCCGGCGCTGTACCACATCCGGTAGACGCCGTTTTCATAAAGGACGCAGGGATTCATGACGGATTCACCCTCAAAATCCGCTTCGGGGGAGAGCACCGGCTGCCCGACGATCCGGTGAAAATCAAGTCCGTCTTCGCTCTCCGCCACGCCGATATAGCTGTTACCGTGGGCCTGCCCGGTATACCACATACGGTATCTGTCGCCGATTTTCAGCACGCAGTTGCGGTTGACAAGGTCCTCCCAGCCGGAAGCCGGGTTCGGGGAAAGCGTTATGCGGGGGGCTGACCATGCGACGCCGTCGTCGGAAAACGAAACGGACAGCGAATCGTTTTTTCTGGTGGAAACGTCCATGCGGAGCGTCCGGTCCGGCAGGGCGGTGAGATACACGTCAAACAGGGTCCCCGTCTCTTCGTTTCCGAAAATCGGGTTGCCTTCAAATTTCTGAAACATAGGTTGCGCCTCCTAAAAAATGTTGTCGGCTGAAGAAAGAACTGACAAATTGTCATTGCGTCTTATCAGCGCTTTTTATGAAAAAATTTATTCGTGCATGGGCGCTTTGTAGGTCAGGCAAAGCATGGTGATATCGTCAAACTGCGGCGCGCTGCCGACGAAGGCGTCGATATCCGCTTTGACGACGGGAAGGATCTCTTCCGGCGTCCGGTCGGCAACGGTGTTGAGTATCGCTTGCAGTCGGTCCATTCCGTACAGGTTGTTGTCTGCGTCGGTGGCCTCCGGAATGCCGTCCGTATAAAGGAAGATCTTGTCGCGCGGTTCCATTGTGAAGACGCCGCTTTTGTACCGCATTCCCTCCATGCCGGCCAGTACAAACCCGGGACGGACCTTATAGGGTTCAAACGCGCCGTCCGCGTGACAGAGCAGCGGCTGCTCATGACCTGCGTTGACGAAGCGGAATTCCCCCGTCACCAGATCCAGCACACCCTCAAAGGCGGTGATGAACAGATCCTCGCTGTTGGATTCGCACAGAATGTCGTTGACCTCTTCAAAGACGGTGCCCAGATCGGTTCCGGGAACGGTATGGTCTTTGATCAGCGTTTTGCCGATCACCATAAACAGCGCCGCCGGAACGCCCTTGCCGGAGACGTCCGCCATCACGACGGCCAGATGGCGCTCGTCCACCATGAAGAAATCGTAGAAGTCTCCGCCCACCTCTTTGGCGGGGGTCATGGTGGCGTAGACGTCAAATTCCTGCCGGTCGGGGAAGGCGGGGAAGATGCTGGGCAGCATGGAGGACTGAATGTGGGTGGCCACGTCCAGCTCCGCGCCGATCCGTTCCTTTTCGGCGGTTACCGCGGTCAGGTGCGTGATATAATTGTTGATATCCTTCTCCATCTGTTTTACGGAGTCGCAGAGGGTCTCCACTTCGTCGCCGGTGCGGATCGCCAGACGGGAAACGGCGGATTCTCCGCCCTTGCTTTCGCTCTTATCCTCCACAAAAGACCTTGCCGCGGCGGAAAGCTGCTCAATGGGCTTGATCAGGGTAAAATGGATCCCGAGCAGAATGGCGACGCTCAGCAGAACGACGGCGATCTCGATCAGAATAATGATGTTTCGAAGATATTCGTTCCGGTCCGCCACGATTTCATCCATGGAAACGTCCACGCCCACCAGCGCCACGGGGTTGCCTTCGGCGTCCATCACCGGCTCCATGGAGGTACACAACCACCCGTAGGCGTCGTTGGTGATGAACGCGGGGATGCCGTATTCGGGGTTTTTCGTTTCCTTGGTGGGGCCGGATACCTCGTGGGTGGTCCCCAGCTGGCACTGCTCTTCGGAACGGTCGGCGTCAAGAATATAGGTGCAGTAGTCGCCTTCCAGCTTCTGTACGTACAGATAGGTGATCTCATTGCAATCCTTGATATTGAAGAGCGTGGCCAGCATCTGCTCATAGCGCTCGTCCTTGATGGCGTCAGCCTTCGCGTCGTAATCGGCCCGGTATTCCGGGTCGTTCCGGTACCGGTCTTCATTGTATTCACCGATCTGTTTGACGGCGTTATAATACCGCAGCAGATCCTCCGCGTTCAACTCCGAAGCGCCGGTTTTCGCCAGATGGGAGGTGAGCGTTTTGTAGTGATCGTCCATGGCCGTTTGGTAGACGTTGTAGCTGAGCGTGATGGAAATGACGGACAGCAGCAGCGCTGCCAGTACTATCACGGCAACGGATTTCAGACGGAGGGAAACCAGACGGTATTTTTTTGAGGACTTGATGGATTTCATTGTTTCAAACCTTTCAGATCAGGATTAGATTGACGTAAATGTGCTGCAAGGGCGCGTTGAACACGACGGAAGAAACGATCGTTTTCCCCTCTTCACAGGCGTCTTCAGGCAAATACGCCCGTATGAAGTCTGTCCGGAACCGTTCGCATAGGGCTCCGCTGAGTTGTCGCAGCTGCGGCGCCGTCAGATCGGTCTCATAGATCAGGAACGCGTTTTCTCTCGGCGCGCCCATCAGAAAATGCCGTTTTCCGTCCACAGAGACGGCAAGCGTTTCCCCGCCGCAAAATGTGTTCTCCTTTACGCACCATTCCAGATGGGCGTCCGGCCACCGGGCGAAGGGGCGGGAGGAAAAGGCGGCGTTGCGCAGGCGGTTGTAGGCTTCGGCCGACAGGGGAGAAGCCGACAGCGGCGAAACGTCTCCGGGCGGCAGCGTGACAAGCCTGAAACCGGCGTCCTCCTTAAAACCGAAGGAGCGGTAATATTGCGTCAGATAGGGGGTCGCGGGCTTCAGAAAAAGCGCGTGCCCTTCCCTGAGCGCCTGCTCTTGCGCATATCTGATCAGCGCGCCCATACAGCCGTTTTTCCGTTTCGCCGGGGCCGTTGCCGCGGCATAGATCAGTTTTGCCGCCTGCCGCTTGCCGCCGTTGACGAAATCGGCGTCCATCAGGTGCAGCATGCTCACCGGTTGATCGTCGACCGTATAAACCGGCACCGAGATCCGGTCGAAGTTTTCACGGTAGAAATACAGGATATAGTCTTCCGGATCGAGGAAGCAATCCTGCCAGATCCCGCACAGGACGGGGACGTCGCTCTTCCGGGCGAGCCGGATCCCGTTCACCATTCGCTCATCACACCTCCACCGTCAGGGTATTGAAACCGGCGTAACGGCGGTAGAAAAAGCGCTTTGCCTTTGATTTCACCATCTGGATCCCCAGCGACGCCAGATTTTCCTCGTCTTCATAATCGCGCCCCGTTTTCATGTCGAAGGGGTTGAAGCTGACAGCGTTGTCGCGGAGGTGCAGAATGACGGTCCCGTCCTTCTCAAAGCACAGGGTCAGCTGGATATATTCGTCGCCGTCCTGACGGAAGGCGTTTTCAATGATCGCCTGACAGACCTCCTCCACGCACATGGTGACGCAATACATCTGCTTTGGGTTGGCGTCGTTTTCCTCACAGAAGGCTTCCGATAGATCCAGCAGCTCCGCGATATCGGAGGAATTGGTATCCAGCAGATAGGAGAAAACCCGGTCGGACGCCGTTCTCTGATTCATCCGGGCAACGGGCGCCCAAAAGGCGATGGTGCAAAGCTCGGCGCAAAAAAAGGCGAACCAGAACCATTTGAGACCGAAAGAAGACAAAATCAGCGCGAAAATGAGCAGGCAGATGAAGTTGCGCAGCTGGCCGATGAGAAAGACCAGCTTTTCACGGCCGATGGACTGGAAGCAGGCGCTCCAGGTGAGGCTGAGCCCCGCCGGAATGACGGACAGGCAGAAGATGCGTACCGCCCACGCGCCGCCCGTGACAGAATCGCCGGTCAGTCCGAAGAGCCTGCAGATGGAAGGGGCGAAAACGCCGCAGAGGGCCGCGCCGACCATGCCGCCGATGACGCCGATACGGATCGCCAGACCGACGACCCGTCGGACCGCGTTGCGGTTATGCTCCGTATAGAACGTGCTGCACAGCGGCTGGAGCGTATCGCCCAGCGCCGAATAGATCGCCAGCACGACGTAGGAGACGTTCTGCACCACGTTGAATTGCGCCATCGCGCTTTCCCCGCCAAGGCGGATCAGCAGATTGTTGACCACCAAAAGGGCCGCAAACTGACCGACATAGCCCACCGAAGAGGACATACCGGTTTTCAGGACGGAGAAAATCAGTTTAAAATCGGGTTTGGCGAAACGGAACCGGAGAATGGCCCATTTGCGGGTGAAATGAAACAGAAAGATGCACACGCCCACCGCCTTTCCCAGCACGGTGGCAAGGATCGCGCCGCGTATGTCCATCTTGAAGCCCAGCACGAACAGGGCGCTGGCGGCGATATCCGTCAGGTATCCCGTCAGATAGCCAACGCTGGCCAGCTTTTCCGCATCGTCGCAGCGCACGCAGTAATACAGCAGAAAATACAGAAAGGTGAGGGGCGTTCCCAAAAACATGATCTGAAGATAGTCTTTTGTGTAGTGCCACAGCTCGCCCCTCGGGTCGCCCGCGCCGAGCCCTCGGAGGATGACCGGCATCAGGACAAATCCGAGCGCGGCGATCAGTATGCTGACGGCAACGGCCAGCATCAGCATCTGAGAAAATACGGTGATCCCTTTTTTGGCGTTCCCTTTGCCCATCGCTCTTGAGTAGTGAATGGAAGCGCCGAGAGCAATGCCCACGTCCAACACGTTGTAAACCATGTATACCGGCGCGACCAGTGACATGGTGGCAAGGCCCGCTTTGCCGATACGGATGCCGACGAACAGCGCGTCGGCAATATCGCCGAGGGCAAGTCCAAGGGCTGAAAGCAGCGAAGGGAAGAACAGCCGACGGAACATTTTGTCGGTGAACGTCTTAACTCTTTCTTCTGTTGCAACGATAGTTGTCATGTGTTCAGACTGCCTTTCCATACGCGGGTCAGCTCCTTCGGCTGCCGCAGAAGCTTATGGGTCCGCAGGCCTGTTAATCCCATATCTTCTTCTGAATCCACCGTCTTTACTTCAGGCGGCAGGGCGGCGTAAAGCGCCCATTTGATATAACAGTCGCAGCGGGGGTCCAGCACCTTGCAGAAGCTGATATCGTAAATTTCCGGCGTCACAAAGGATCCGGCAACGTAGGCGATATCCTGTCCGTCCGCCTGAAACAGCAGGCCCCATAATGAAAGCTCGCTGAAATGGCGCAGCGCCGTTTCGGCCGCCGCAGAATCGGCAACGGTTTCCAAGCCCCTTGACTCCGACCAGCGGCGATTCAGTTCGAGGGCCCGGTCGATATTCGCTTCTGACAGCGGTTCCGACCGCCACGTTCCGGCGGCGGCGCGGCCAAGGTGGATCTGATGCCGCAGATTTTTATAGCCTTTCCCCGAAAGGGCGATCTGCGCAGCCTTGTCGTACAGATAAGGAAAATCATCGCGGCAGAGGGAAAAGCGGAACCGCCCCGGATAGTTCGTTTCAAGAAAAGATTTATCCTCATCCCGAACGAAATAGAACGTCGGCGCTTCCCGGGCGATGAGGGCGTCCGTCAGCGCCAGCCGGCCTTCGTCGCTTCCGCAGGGAAATAGATAGGCGTGTTCACCCCGAGCGCCGTTTTTGACAAGGAACGCGTCGTTCCGCAGGGCGATTTCATACCGTTCATCCGCCTGCCAGGCGAACAGGGTGGGGAAGGTATAAGTATAAAGCGTGCAGCCGGAAGCGGCACGGATTTGTTCGATCTGTTCCTTTTGCTGTAATAAAACAGGCGAAAAAAAAGACTGGAGATGGATTGCCTCGGAGGGCATAGCGGAGGCTCCTCCTGTTCTGCTGCTGAATGATGGGATTTGGGCCGCCGGAAACAGTCCCGACGGAAGCAGTCCCGACGGACGTCATCGCCGACCTTTCTCCCTTTTCCGGAAAACAG
>CAMVNL010000135.1 GCA_947168785.1 uncultured Clostridia bacterium
CACCATCATCACCGAGATCGGCTACATGGAGCTGGGCAACAAAGTGGGCGTGTTCTTCGCCCCCGGCGAGCTGGCCCCCGAGATTGTCTGGGGCGGCGCCGTCTCCGCAGAAGAGAGCTGGACCGGCGAAAGCTGGGATTACGCTCCTTTGGCGGAAACCGCAGGCGTTGACACCATGCTCTGCTTCGGTCTGACAAACGACCAGATCGGCTACATCCTTGCCGATAACGACATCCGCTCCATCTTCACTGAAAATGAAGAGGTCAACGCCTCCTCCTATCACTCCGCCTCCGCTCTCACCGAGAGCTTTGAAGCGCTGATCGCTTCCGTCAAATAAAATGTTGTCTCAAAAGCGTCGGCTGCCTGCGGTCGGCGCTTTTGGTTATTATTCGGAGGAGTTATGAAGAAAACCGGGCGACGCGCCGCCGTCGGCGCGGAATTGACCCTTTTACTGACGCTGAACCTTGATTCACAAGCGCTGGGCGCAGCCGACGGCTTTCAATGGGCCGCCGATAAGGGCAAAAAGCATTCCCAGCTGCGGGACGCTCCCTTTTCTCTGTTTCTGTCTGACGACGGCTGCGGCGGCAGCGTCTGCCGGATCACTGTCCCCCGCCCTTGCAGAGAGTGGGAGACGCTTTCGCGAATGGACTATTATCCTCTGACGGACGCGCTGACACGGCGGTTTGTCCTTTCTGCCGAGCAGCATACCGGCCTGCCCCTTTCGGCGCACATTTCAGAGCTTCGGGTCGTCACGCCGCCGGAAGCCGCCGTCAGAGGCAAATCCTCTGATGGATCCCTCTCTGACGTCTACCGGAAGCTGTTCCCCGAAAAGCAGGAGATGCGCGTGACGGCCGTGCGAACGAAAAACGGCTTTACGCAGATCGACCTACGGAAAACCGACGGCTTTTCGGCTGCTCCTTTCCGCGCCGGGCAATCCGTCCGGCTGACTTTACCGACGGATGCCAACGCCGGCCTGTCGCTGCCGCTTTGCTGCGCCCCCTCTTGCGCGGCGCAAGGGATATATACGGCGGCGGCAACGGCTGGAAGTGGCATTGCCGCAGAACTGCATGAGGGGGACTCCGTCTCGGTCTCTTCCCCCTTCGGCTCCCTGTCTTTCCGTCCCGTCGGTGATCATGAGACGATTGTTGGCATGACGGACGGCAAGTGCCTCCCCTCCTTTCTCTCTATGGCAAAGGCCATTCTCGAGGGAGCGGATCAGCACAAGCTCACGGTGCTGTATTGCGGTGAAACGGACGGCTGTTCGTTTGAACAGGAATACGAAGGGATCGGCAAAAACAGCGCCAGGGTCCGATTTATTCGTTTCCCCCCGGGGAATAATATGCCCAACGAAGCATTTTTCCGGTCTGTCCTGCCCCATGAATCCTATACCGTCTACCTTGCGGGTGACGATGCGGCAAGGGATAAAATCCGAAAATACATCGCGCCCCTGCACCTGGCGGTCAACAACATCAGAGAATTTCCTTCCGTTTATTAAACGTCACACAAGAACGACATGAATGATATGGATCAAATACGTCAATCCGGTTTATCCGATCGGGAACACCACGACGGTATGCCCCCCCTGACCTTCAACCCCTTTGTATTTACCGTCGGTCGCTTTACGCCGGGGCAGGCGCAGGCGTTTGCCGACAGCATCGCAGACCCCATTGAGAAAACGATTTGCGCGGCGGAGCTGGCTTTTTACAAGGGCAAACCGCAGCTCTGCGCCGAATACAGCCGTCAACTGAAAGAAAGCGGCAAGTTAAACGCCGTGATCGCCGCATTTCTCATCGACGTGGTGTCCGACCTGTCCCTCGGAAATACGGATCAGATTTTTGCATTACTGGACAAAATCAACAAGGCGGCCCCTCTTATTCGCAACGACGAGCGGCTCAGCAAGACCGTCGATTATTTTATGCTGTATTTCAGCATCCTGACCCATAACAAAGACGGCTTTCATTTTCCCGAAGTCAGCGTCAACGCCTTTGCCGTGCCGGATCCTCTCATGCCCATGGCCATCTACGCCTACGCTCACTATCTGATCCTGTGCGGCGATTACGGCAGAGCCATCGGCCTGGCGGAAGGGACGCTGATCCGCATGCGGGGTGAAATGCCGGTCTCGGAGATCTATCTCTCCATTATCACCAGCATCGGTTATATCTGCCGCACGGAATGGGATAAGGCCGAATACTATTTCCGTCATGCCTGGAAGCTGGCCAAGCCGGACGGTCTGTTCATGCCCTTTGCGGAGCATAAAGGCATGCTCTCCGGCATGGTGGGGAAATGCCTCAAAACGGAGGACCCGGAATCCTATAAAACCGTGGCCTCCCTGTTTCACACCTTCCATAAAAACTGGGTCGTCGTCCATAATTCCCTGACGGGCGACCACGTGACGGATAAGCTCACCGGAACGGAGCTGAACGTGGCGATGCTCGCCACAAAAGGGCTGACCAATCAGGAGATCGCCGAATTTCTGTGCATCTCCGTCAACAGCGTCCGGTCGCATCTTAGAAACATCTTCAATAAACTTTGCATCGACAACCGGAAACAACTGAGCGAGTTTATCATCAAATAAGCAAAACCATCACGTCATCGGTTCATAAACAAGTCACGGTCCGCTGCCAAATGACAAGCGGACCGCTGTTTTTTTTTATCATCACGGATAATTGATGGATTTGTTGTCAACAAATCGCGTGATTATTGACAACTCCGGTAGCGCGGCACCTCAGTGCCGCTCGTGACGTAAACAACCTTTTTTGCTAACCGGAAAAGAAGATGTTGTCTGTTATAAAACGGTTCAGCCGATTTTTCAGGTTGCTGAATGGTACTTTGGTAAACAGCGGCACTGAGGTGCCGCGCTACAGGGAAAATCTCGTTGCCTCAATAGATTCTAATTGATGCATCCCACAATTTTCCTCTTTGTCACCGCTTGGTTTTGTATACCTGCTTTTTCTCTATTTTTTTCATGGTTTTCCTATTGACTTTTCTTAGCAGGTTTCCGTGATGAATCTGTATTTTATCCATACATATTTTGATTAACAATGATCGTCCCGGGGTGAGAACCGAACATCTCGCGGTATCGCCGATTTTCCTCCCGCAGCACCGACAGGTCAAAGCCATCGTCGCCGCCTCTGTCTTCTATCACGGAGGCGAATCGGATGATATCGTCTCCATGCGCTGTGATATAATCGTCGGTCAGCAGCAGGCAGATAAACTGAATTTGTGAACGATATGATTCATCGAAATCCCGCTCCCACCCGGCGGGGACGTAGCAACCCTCTACGATCAGGTTCTGACCGTTTTCGATCGCGGTTTTGATGATCTCCCGGAACACGGGCCAAAGAACGGCCGTCAGGCGCTCGTCGGAATCCGTGGGCTTCACAGCCAGCACTCCGCTGCGGATCAGCCCCATTTTGACGTGATCCATGGAGAGATAGGGATAGCGATATTGTTCCAGCAGCTTTTGCGCCAGCAGGGTTTTGCCGGTGTGCGTCGCACCGGTGATCAGGATAATCATAACATCTTTTCCATTCGGTAATATTTGCCATAATCGTCCTCGGCCTCTTCATAGACGAAAAAACCGAGTTTTTGGTACAGGCGCAGCGCTGGGGTGTTGTCGCAGTTGACGCCGAGCGCGATTTCGGTATAGCCCTTCTCTTTGGCAAGGGCAAGGATGAATTGCGCCATAATTTCCCCGTAGCCATGACGGCGGTATTCTTTTTTGGTGATCATCCGGGAAAAATACGCCCGCTTGCCGGGGATTGTGCCGTATTCCGGGTTGTCATAGACGAGGTGACATTCGGACACGATCTCCCCTTTCATCCGCAGCAGATACGCCTCCCTGTCGCCGGTCTTCCGCTGGGCGAGACAGGTTTCCGCAAAGGGGCACCGGCCTCCGAACAGCGCCATACACACGGGATAGTCTTCGATTGCCGTTTTTACGATCTCATATTGTTTCATCATCGTTATCCTCTAAAAAGGGACGGAAACGCAGTTTTTGAATGACCTTCCGCATGGCGGCGTTGTCATTTTCCGTTCGTATGGTCGGGATCCTGCCGCTTGACAGAATGATATTTGTCAAAAAAGCGCAAATCGCCGTTGCGTACCCCCTGTTCCGATACTCCCGCGCCACACGCACGTCTGAAATCTCCCAATAACGGTCGGTCAGCTTTTCAACGCAGGCCCTTGCGACCATTGTATCATCCACAAACAGCCCATAATAACCGATATCCGCCTGGATGATTTTGCGCCACTGTTTCCTTGCCATCGGTTGCTGTTGGCATAATCGCAGATGTCGGTTAATCAGGGTTAGTTCTTTCGGTCCCAACCGGCGAACCGGACAAACCGGCACGACCGGCGACGTTTCGGAAGCGTATCGAAATACAATCTCCGAAGTATCCGCCGTTCTGCGCCATCGGTCGTTATCTTTTCCATCGGAGACAGGAACGAAGCCCGCTTTGTAAAAAATAGTTTGCGACGCGGTATTATGGGGAAAGATCACAGCTTCAAATACGGATATCGGCTGGCCGATCCAATGCGCCGCATGATCGACCAATTCATTGATAATGGCCGTGCCTCTCCCCTGTCCGCGCAGGTTGGGATCAACCACGATTTCCATCACCACAACGGTCTGCTGATGATAAGAAAAGGCGACCACAGCGACAGGACGCCATTCTTCAGAAACGATTTTACAATAAAAGATTTCTCCTCTCGCAGGATCAGAGTTCCTTTCCCAGTATTGATAAAACGCGTCAAGCCCGTCCTCCAACCCGGTGTTGCGGACGGCATCCCTGTCCAGCCAGGCGTTTACCAAAACGGCCTGTTCAGGACCGTAATCCTGCCACTCCAGCGCTTGCTTCATCGAAAATCCGTCCTTTCATCTGACACGATATGTTTGACGCGCTGCGGCATGTATTACGGCAGCTTGAAATAGCTGATATAGATTTTGTGCCGGACGGAAAAGCTTTCTGGGCGGCGGGACAGCATTTTCAAGTGCCGCCGCTCCCATTCGGCGAAAGTGGCCGCGTCCATGCTGGCCAGCGTGCCCCGGCAGGCGCACATGCGGCCGTGCCAGCTTTCACGGGTAAAGGGAATATCGGCGGAAAACGTCTCCGTCACCCGTCCGGAGAACAGATCGTCGAAAATATCGTTGCCGACGCCTTTGCCGCCCGTCCATTCCGGATTCAGCTCCTGCACGAGGGCGATGCCGCGCGCGGCGATGGGGTCTGTCAATTCCCAATCCATCACGATTTTGATAAAGATTCCTCCGGGGTTGATCATGCGGCGGATCTCCTGACGCATGGCTTCCCGGTCAAAATACCAGAAGCACTGGGCGGCGGTGATGGCGTCAAAGGAATGGTCCGGCAAGCCGGTGTTTTCCGCTGGAGCGACAACATACCGGATGTTCCATCCGTTTTCCTCAGCTTCTTTCCGAGCAAATGCAATCTGTTCGGCGGAAATATCCGCGCCGGTAATATCGGCGTTGGGGTTATACAGGTTTTTCGGCAGCACGCCGGTGCCGGTGCCCAGATCCAGCCAGGAAGTACCGTCCGCCGCCACGCCGAGCGCATGAAGGCGGTCGTATAATTCCGCCGGGTAGATATCCCGGTATTTCGCATATTCCTCGCTTGTCCGGCCGAAATCGAAGGCGCTGCCGTGGTCGATGGAGGAGAGGTTCATGACGTGGCTCCTTTCAACAGGGGTTGGGAAAAGTAAACCGGTAGCGCGGCACCTCAGTGCCGCTCTTGGCAATTGTAACATTTATAACGATTTTTGATAAAATAAGATCCGTTTTACTTGCCAGAATAAGCGTTATTCGACCATACGTTTCATGAATAATTGTTTATGCCTGTAGCGGCACTGAGGTGCCGCGCTACCGGGTTACCTCTAAAACCGCCACTGATTTTAAGATAAACGAATTATAGAATTATTTTATCCCACTGTCAAGCAAATTGTCCGGAATCCCTTGATTTTTAAAGAAAGGTAGGGTAAAATAAATAAAATAACATTCTATGGCAAGGAGGATCATTATGGCGACCTTTTACAACGAACCTTCCCACACTTTTAACGAATATCTGCTGATCCCGGGGTATTCCTCCAGTGAGTGCATCCCGGCCAACGTCAGCCTGAAAACACCCCTGGTGAAGTACAAAAAAGGCGAGGAATCCTCCATCGTCATGAACATCCCCATGGTCTCCGCCATCATGCAGTCGGTCTCCGGCGACAGGCTGGCCATCGCCTTGGCCACCGAGGGCGGCGTGTCCTTCATCTACGGCTCCCAGTCCGTGGAGGACGAGGCGGCCATGGTGAAGCGGGCCAAGAACCATAAGGCGGGCTTTGTGGTCAGCGATTCCAACGTCACGCCTGACAGCACGCTGGCGGATATCATCGCGCTGAAAGAGGCCACCGGCCACTCCACCGTGGCGGTCACCGAGGACGGCACCGCCGAGGGTAAGCTGCTGGGCATCGTCACCGGCCGCGACTACCGCATCAGCCGGATGTCGCCCGATACGAAGGTCTTTGAATTCATGACCCCCCGCGAGAAGCTGATCACCGCGCCGGATACCA
>CAMVNL010000136.1 GCA_947168785.1 uncultured Clostridia bacterium
TGCATATCCCAACCTCACCGTGCTGCGGGCGTTTACAAAAAGCTACGCCATGGCGGGCGTGCGGCTCGGATACGTGCTCTGCGGCGATGAAGCGTTCCTGCAACGGATGAGCGAAAAGACGCAATGCTGGAACGTATCGTCCCTGGCGCAGGCGGCGGGCGCGGCGGCGCTGGGCTGCGGAGAGTGGCTGGCCGCTTCCGTAAAAACGATCTCTTCGGAGCGGGAACGCCTTATGAGCGAGCTGCAAAGGCTGGGGATTTTCGTATTCCCGGGCGAGGCAAACTACCTGCTGCTGTATTCTGAAAAAGACCTGTACGGCGACATGCTGGAACGCGGTATTCTGCTGCGGGATTGCTCCAATTACGTGGGACTCGGAAAAGGATTCGTGCGCATCGCCGTGCGAAGCCACGCAGAAAACGACGCGCTGCTTGCGGCGCTGCGGGAGGCGCTGAGATGAAAAAAGCAAAGCCCATTATGATACAAGGCACCATGTCAAACGCGGGAAAAAGCCTTCTCTGCACGGCGCTCTGCCGGATCTTCAGACAGGACGGCTACCGGGTGGTTCCCTTTAAATCCCAAAACATGGCGCTCAATTCCTTTATTACGGAAGAGGGGCTGGAAATGGGCCGCGCCCAGGTGGCGCAGGCCGAGGCCGCCGGCGTGAAGCCGAGCGTTTTGATGAATCCCATCCTTCTGAAACCCACCACCGACGTAGGCTCGCAGGTGATCGTGAACGGCGAGGTGCGCGGCAACATGCGCGCCATGGATTATTTCAAGTATAAAAAACAGCTGGTGCCGGATATCATGCGGGCCTACGATACGCTTGCGGCTGAAAATGATATCATCGTGATCGAAGGCGCAGGCAGCCCTGCCGAAATCAACCTGAAAAGCGAAGATATCGTCAATATGGGCATGGCAAAAATGGCAGATTCGCCGGTGCTGCTGGTGGGCGATATCGACCGGGGCGGCGTGTTCGCCCAGCTTTACGGCACGGTGGCCCTGCTGGAACCGGAAGAGCGGGCCATGGTCAAGGCCACCGTCATCAATAAATTCCGGGGCGACGTCTCCATTCTCGCCCCCGGCCTCGATATGCTTTACGATCTGGTCAAGGTGCCCTGCGCGGGCGTGGTACCCTATATGCGCGTGGATATCGACGACGAGGACAGCCTGAGCGAGCGTCTGACCGCAGGCGAGCGGAAAGAGATCGATATCGCGGTGATCCAATTGCCGCGCATCTCCAATTTTACGGATTTTTCGCCCTTCTCCCGTTTTTCACAGGTCTCGCTGCGGTACGTGAAGAACGTATTTGAGCTGGGCTCGCCGGATCTCATTATCCTGCCCGGCACCAAAGCCACCATGGCAGATCTCAGGTGGCTGCGGCAGAACGGGCTGGAAGCGGCCATCCTGCAGAACGCCTCACGGGGCGTGCCGGTGTTCGGCGTCTGCGGCGGCCTGCAGATGCTGGGAAAAACCATCGCAGACCCCTATGAAACCGAGGGCGGCGGCGAAATCGCCGGAATGGGGCTGCTGCCCATCTCGACCGTCTTTTCAAAAGAAAAAACGCGGCTCCGGACCGAGGGCGCTTTCGCCGGTATCGAGGGCATTTTCGGCGGTCTGAACGGGCTTTATTACCGCGGCTACGAGATCCACATGGGCCAGAGCGACAGTGCGGCCCCCGTGATACGAAACGACGGCGTTTACGGCAGCTATATCCACGGGTTATTCGATGAAAACGGCATCGCCGAAGCCATTGTGAAAGGGCTGTGCGAACGCCGGGGCGTCGCCTTTGACCCCGACGCCGTTTTCGACGCCCACGCCTATAAAGAATCTCAATACGATATGCTGGCAAAAACCGCCCGCGAAGCCCTGGATATGGACCTGATTTATAACATACTGGAGGCGGGCGTATGATCCATCTGTATTACGGCGAGGGCAAGGGAAAAACCACCGCCGCGGTAGGCCTGGCCGTGCGGGCAGCAGGGGCAGGGATGAAGGTGCTTTTGACCCAGTTTTTCAAGAACGGCCATTCCTCCGAGATCAAGGCCCTTTCACAAATGGATCACATCGAGATCCTGTTGCCCCGGGAATACCACGGAAGATATAAGAACATGAACGATGAGGAGAAGTCGGCGGTCAACGACAGCTATCACGTTTTTCTGCGGGACTTCATCGAACGGGCCGCCGGGTACGATCTGATCGTGCTGGACGAGGCCGTCTCCGCTTATCTGTACGGCATGCTGGAACCGGAAGACCTGCTGCCCTTCCTGAAAGAGGAAGGACAGCGCCGCGAGATCGTGCTCACCGGCCGGACGCCTCTTCCGGAGCTGCTGGAACTGGCGGACTACGCCACCGAAATGCGCAAGGAAAAGCACCCCTTCGACCGGGGCGTGAAAGCAAGAAAAGGAATCGAGTTTTAAGTATGACGTATTCGCAGGAAGAACTGAATGAGCTGATTGCCGGTATCGTCGGGCCCGACCGCGCGGCAATGGAGAAGGCCGCAAAGCGGCAGGCGGAACTCGCCAAACCCCCCGGGAGTCTTGGCAGATTGGAGGAGCTCTCCGTACAACTGGCCGGGATCACCGGGACGGTCTGCAACCGGACAAACAGAAAAGCGCTGCTGGTGTTCTGCGCCGACAACGGCGTGGTATCGGAGGGCGTGGCGGGTACGCCGCAGTCGGTCACCCTGTCTCAAACGATCAATCTCGCCCACAGAAAAACCGGCGCGGCGGTGCTGGCAAAGCAGTTCGGCTGCGAGGTGCGCGTGTGCGACGTAGGCGTCAACGCCGTGATCACCGACCCGGCGGTGATTCCCCGTAAGATCGCCTTCGGGACGGCCAATATTGCCGACGGCCCCGCCATGACGCGGGCGCAGGCGCTGCGGGCCGTTCTCACCGGTGCGGCGCTTGCCGTGGAAACCGCACAAAACGGCGCGGACGTGCTCGGAGTAGGGGAAATGGGCATCGGCAACACCACAACCGCCGCCGCGGTGCTGGCCATGCTGACAGGCTCTGCCGTCAAAAACGTGACCGGGCGAGGCGCGGGGCTTACGGACGAAGCCTACTCAAAAAAAATTGCCGTGATAGAACAGGCGATCCGCGTCAATGCGCCGAACGCCTCCGACATTTTGGACGTACTCTCCAAGGTGGGCGGCTTCGATATCGCCGCCATGTGCGGAGCGTTTCTCGGCGCGGCAAAAGCCCGTGTTCCCGTTGTGATCGACGGCTTTATTTCCGCCGTGGCGGCGCTGTGCGCCGTGCGGCTGTGTGAAAACGTCCGCAATCATCTGATTCCTTCCCATTCCTCTTTTGAAAAAGGCGCCCGCATTGTGACGCAGGCGCTGGGGATGAAGCCCCTGTTCGATCTGCAAATGCGGCTGGGCGAAGGCAGCGGATGCCCGCTGGCCATGATGCTGCTGGACGCCGCGGGCGCCGTGATGAACGATATGGCCACCTTCAGCGAAGCCGCCATCGACGATGACTATCTGGAGCCGCTGCGAAGGATCGACGCCTTCTCAACGGCGGAGGAAAACCAATGAACGTACTGATTTCCGGCGGATGCAAAAACGGCAAAACCGCCTTTGCGCAGGATATTGCGGTCAAGCTATCAAAAAACGGCCAACGGTATTACGTGGCCACCATGCTGCCCTATGACGACGAGGACCGGGCGCGGATCGCCCGCCATATCGACGAGCGGGCCGGTATGGGCTTCCAGACGCTGGAACAGCCCCGGGATATCGCGGGCTGCCTTACAGAAGAAAACAAAAGCGGCGCCTTTCTGATCGACAGCGTCACCGCCCTGCTGGTCAATGAAATGTACCCCGATATGCGGATGGAGGGGGCGGACCCCGCCGCCGCGGAGCGCTGCCGCGCGGGACTTCTGAACATCACAAAAGAAGCCGGAAACGCCGTGTTCGTTTCCGACTACATCTACTCCGATGCCATCCGCTACGACGCCTTTACCGAAAACTACCGCGCGTCTCTGGCGATGCTGGACCGGTCGCTGGCTTCCGTCTGCGATACGGTGATTGAGCTTTGCGCCGGGAACGTCATCTTCCATAAAGGAGGGATCGACCTGTGAAAAAATACCTTCGCGCCATGCTGATGAGCTTTACCATGTTCACCGCGGTCCCCTGTCCCTTTCATACGTGGGACGACGCCGCCCGTCCGCTGATGACGCTGTTTTTGCCGGTCGTCGGCGCGTTCGTAGGCGGTTTATGGACGCTGACCGCCTTTATTCTGCGCTGGCTGTCCGCCCCCGCGCTCGTGCAGGGGATCGTCTTGTGCGCATTCCCGTTCCTGATCACCGGCGGCATCCACATGGACGGCTTTATGGACGTGACCGACGCGGTCAGATCGTGGAGAGATCTTGACGAGCGCAGGCGCATCCTCAAAGACCCGCACGTGGGGTCCTTCGCCGTGCTGTTTGCCGTGTTGCTGCTGCTGGCGCAGTTTGCGCTGTTCGTTTCGGTCAAAGAGACCGCCGAACCCGTCGCGATGCTGCTGATCGCCGTGGTCTCCCGGACTGTGGCGGGGTTGTGCGTCACCGTGCTGCGCCCGATGGATACCAGCGAATACGCCGGCGTTTACCGTAAGGGCGTCAAAAAATCCCACGTTGTCGTGTTCTCGGTAGTGCTGGCGGCGACCGTTTCTCTCGGTTTTGTGTTCCTCGGCAAATACGGTTTTGTTTCCGTGTCTGTCATTCTGGGGTATCTTATGCTTTTGCAGCGCGGCGTGCGTTCGCTGAAAGGCATGAGCGGCGATATTTCGGGTTACGCAATGACCTTCGCGGAGCTGTGCGGCGTGGCAGTATACGCACTGATATAAGGAGGCAACACTATGGATCTGATCATCGGCGGCGCGTATCAGGGGAAGCTGGCGCTTGCGAAAAATAAATACGGACTTGCGGATACCGATATCGCAACCTGTTCGGAAGCATCCGGCATACGATTCGGCGCAAAGTGTATTGACAAACTGGAGGAATTCACCCTGTGGTGTGTCCGGAACGAGAAGGACGCGACGGAGATTTTCCGGGCCAATCGCGGCGAATGGAAAAAAAGTATTCTGATCTGTCAGGATATCTTCTGCGGCGTGGTGCCTATGGGCGCGGAGGAGCGCCTCTGGCGCGAAATGACCGGAAGGCTGTGCGCATATCTTTCAAGTGAAGCCGATACCGTTACGAGAGTTTTTTGCGGATTGGAGCAAAAACTGAAATGAAACTCATTTTACTTCGTCACGGTATCACGGAGGCCAACGAAAAGCATCTTTATTGCGGCGCGACGGACATCGGGCTTTCGGAAGCCGGGAAAGAAGCGCTGCTGCGGAGAAAAGCGCAAATCACTTACCCAGATCTTTCCGGTATGCGCGTGGTTACCAGCGGCATGAAACGCTGTGAGGAGACGCTGCGGCTCCTCTACGGCGACGTTGAACATGAAACCAACGCCGCTTTTCGCGAAATGGATTTCGGCTTGTTTGAAATGCGGTCCTATGAAGAAATGAAAACCGATCCCGCTTATATCGCCTGGATCACCGGCGACAATGAGGCAAACGTCGCCCCAGGCGGGGAGAGCGGCAGGCTTATGACGCAGCGCGTATTGGCGGGGCTTGACCGTATGGCGGCGCAAAACAGGGATACGCTTCTTGTCACCCACGGCGGCGTCATCGCGGCGATTATGTCCCATCTCTTCCCGGCGGAACAAAAAAACCGCTACGAGTGGCAACCTGCTCCGGGCGGAGGTTACCTGATCAATTGCCGCGAAAGACAATTCAGGAGTTTTTAGTCCTGCACGAAGCATTGCATTGATTCCAATTGTTACGGCAGTCTCAATATGATCTGTATTATCCGAAGATCAAATCGTGATAAATAACCTCTCGTGCTATAGCGCTGATTCGGTTCATTTCCTGAACCCAGCGCATCTGGTCCTCTGCTTTCAGTTTTTCGGTTACGCCCTCCCGCGTTGCTATTTCTTTTACGAGCCGGGCAAACATATCCTCCGCCTGTGCGTTTATATCCGCGAGGTATGCGTTTAACTTACCGGAGAAAAAAAGATCGAGATACAGAGCTTTTTTGTATTCCCGAATAAAGCGAAGATGCTTTCGGTCTCGGCTGCCGCCTCGGTCGGTGCTTCTGCCTTCGGCAGAGATCTCCACCGGAGATCCGCACCCCCAGACTCCGATATCATATTTTTCTTCCGGTTCGTTATCAACGGTTTCCGGCGTCAGCGTACCGTTTTTCATGATCCTGCCGGTTGGGTAATAATATTCGCCCTTCAGTTCATATTCCCAGCCGGTTCGTTCATCGATTTTATATTTTTTCATATTAAAACCTCCGTTCCTTTGGTGCTTTCATCATACCAAAGAAACGGAGGCAAGTCGAATGTGCGGATTACAGTTTTTCGGTCAGATCGCGATATGGAGTATCCGTGTTCACGAACGTATCGTACGTAAACGCGGCGCCGAGGCGAAAGCCGACAATGAAGCTGTCCAGCTCCGTGATCGTATCCAGCTCACCCTGCGCGTCAAGGATTTTGTTGAGTAAGCCGCGTTGTTCATCTGGCAGGGCGTTTTCTA
>CAMVNL010000137.1 GCA_947168785.1 uncultured Clostridia bacterium
TCGTTCAGCACCGTTTTGTTGACGGAATGGCCGGCGACGGCGAGGATGGCGGAGCTTTCGTCCTTGGTCTGGCCGCCGTGGCCGTTCGTGGTCTCGCCGTGGTCCGCCACAAGGATGAACAGGCTGTCCTTCATCAGGCCGCGGGCGTCGATGGCATCGTAAATGTCGCCCAGGAAGACGTCCGCCTTTTCAGCGGCGCTGTAGTACTGCTTGCTGTAGCCGCCGTAGGTGTGGGCCGCGTGGTCGACGGAATCCAGCTGCACAAACATCAGCTTGGGCGTGTTGCCCTTTTCTAAGTAGCGCACGATGGCGTCCGTTACCAGCGGATCGGTACCGCGGTTGATCTTTTTTACGCCCAGGTCGTTCTCGATGATGCCGTGGTTGATGGCGTCCCAGTTGTTGAAGGAGACCAGCTCCGCGTCCGGGAAGGCCTTTCTGGCGTAGTAGAAGATGGAGTTGTTGGGGGAGGAAGAATCGCGTTCGTTCTTCTCGCACCAGTCGTTGGTGAAGCCGTGGGTATCGTAGCTGACGCCCGTGAGGATGGAGCCCCAGTTCTGGGCGCTGGTGGTGATATACTCGGTGTGGGCGTCGTGACGGTAGGCGTTGTCGGCGAAAATGCGGTCAAAGTTCGGGCTGTCCACCTTGTCGAAGGCGGCGCCGAGGCCGTCGATGCCGATGATAAAGACGTGCTCATACGCGCCGAAGCTGTCGGTTCCCTCCGCGGCGAAGGCGACGCCGGCGCAGGAGAAGAGCAGCAGGGCGGAAAGCAGCAGTGCCAGGTATTTTTTCATGATCGTTTTACCCCTTTTCTTTGGATCGGTGTTCCGGAGCCGCACGCCTTGTCACTGCGCGGTGAAAGACAGCTCAACGGTGCCGGAATACTTATGATAAGCGCTTTCGGCGCGTACCAACAGCGTATAGGTCCGGCCGCTTTCCAGCGTGTCGGTCCCGATGCGGAAGTCCGCGGTGTCGTCCTCGTCGAAGACGAAGTAATCGTTGATGAAGTTTTTGCTGAAGATCTTTTTGCCGTTTTCGTCCTTGATGGTGACCTTGTACTCGTGGACGATATAGCCCTCCGCCGGAATCGCCTCGTCGAAGGAGATCACCCATTCGCCCTCGTTGTTTCTGAATGCGGTCGCCTTTGTGTTTTCCGCAAAGACCGGCGCGGCGTCGTGGGCGCTCATGTTCTTGTAGGTATAGACGAAGGAATCACGGTCGTTGACGTTCTCAATAAAGTAATCGCAGAAATAAGTGTCGGAATTCAGGTCGTACCCGCGGATGCGCACGCGGCCCGCGTCGTCGGCCTCGATCACGCACATCTCCGCGGCCTTGTCATAGCCGTCCGGGTGCTGGCCCACGATGCCGTTGTTGTCCAGCTCAAAGGTTCTGGTGGCGCCGCAGCCCACCGCCGTGTAAAGGGACTGGTTGATGCTGCGGGGGTCGCTCATGGGGAAGTGGGAATGGCCGCTGAAATCCACCACGTTGCTGTATTTGGAAAAGATCACGTTCAGCTGCGGGGTGCCCCACACGGTGGAGCCGTAGACCGTGCCCCAGGGATGGGGATGCTGGAAAACGAAGACCGGCTTGCCGTCCGCCGTCTTCTCCGCCTCTTTCAGCGAGTCGGCCAGCCACTTCAGGCTGGAGGGGGTGAAGGTCCACTCCGTCAGGGAGCGGTCGCCGGAAAAGCCGATGCAGGTAAAGCCGTTGATCTCCGTCACGGTGTTGGGCTCCTGGTCGAAGTGCTTGCGGAACAGGTCGTTGTATTCCTTCTGCTTGAACTCGTGGTTGCCCAGCACGTTGATGAAGGGCGTCTCCTCCCGCACGTGGGCGTGGATCGTCTCGGCAAAGGCCTCGTAATCCCCTTCAAAGCCCACGCTGGAAAAGTCGCCGTTGTAGACGAAGGCGTCAACGCCGGGGTAGGTCTGGTCGGCGTCGAACAGCTGGTAGGAGGTGTCGATGGCGTCCGCGACGGTCTCGTTCTGGTTGTGGGAATCGTTGAACGTCACCAGCCGGATGGCCGGCGTGAAATCCGCCGGCGCGGTGGGGAAGGTCTCCGTCACGCTGCCCCGGATGTGCTGCATGTGGCCCCAGCACAAAGTGATGATGCACAGCACCGCCAGAAGGGCGATAATGCTGAAAAAGATCCAGCCGATGATTTTTCCCGTTTTTTTCAATGCTTTTTTCATAACGTGTTCTCCTCTCTCGGTTGAGATGGTCCCGCAGGGGGCGCGGGAACGATGCGCAGCGCGTCCGTCCGGCAGCGCGCGGTTTCTTCTCCGTAAAATTCCAGCCGCAGCGCGGCCTCGCCCTCCGGGGCGGTAAAGGGCAGCGTCACGGTCCCCCCGTCCGCGGCGGGCAGCGGTCCCTCCGCCACGGCCTTTCCGTTCAGCAGCACCCGCAGCGAAAGGTCCTCCGCCGCTTCATACCGCAGCGTCAGCCGGTAGGCGCCCTCCCGGAACCGGGCGGGGCTGAAGGCAAAACCGGCGCCGCCGTGCAGGCCGACGCAGGGGAAGCGTCCCTCCGGCGTTTCGGTGAGGTAAGCGCCGCCGAAAAAGCGGTAGGCGTGTACCGGGGAGGTGAGATGCTCCGGCAGCAGCGTTTCCACAAAGCCGTTGGTGGTGGGCGCGGCCTGCCGGATCGCGGCGTTTTTCTCGTCCACCTCCAGCCGTTCCGCCCGGGCCCGGCGGGTAAAGGCGGAGTTGTTGGTGGAGGCGTGGTAGAAGACGTACCACCGGCCGCCCGCCCGGATCACGGAGCCGTGGTCGTTCCAGGAGGCGGGGTCGCAGCCCTCGTTGTCAATGACGGTGCCCTTCCGTTCATAGGGGCCGTAGGGGCCGTCGCTGAGGGCGTAATCCAGCTTGGTGGGCCGCGCGCCGGCGTTGGGCGGGTCGGGTTGGTATTCCGACGCGTAGATCAGGCAGAACCGGTCCCCTAATTTGCGCAGGGAGGAGCCCTCATGGAAGCCCTCGCGTCCCGGCGCGTTGGAGAGCACGTCCGTGCGGACGGTCTCCGGTTTCAGGGTACACAGGTCCCCGTTCAGTTCGCCCATGTGCAGGTGGAACTGCCCCCACGTATAGTAGATCCGTCCCCCGTCCTCGAGTACGGAGGGGTCGATGCCGGCGATGGGCGCGCCGTTCAGGGTGATCTGCCGCGCGTTGCCAAAGGGTCCGGCGGGGGAGTCGCTCTCCGCTACGCCCTCGGTGCCGTCCGACAGGCAGAAGAACAGGTAGTACCGCCCGTGGTGATACAGCGCGTCCGGCGCGTAGAGGTCCGCCTCGGACCAGGGCACGTCGCCGGTGGTGAAGGAAACGCCGTGGTCCGTCCAGGCGGTCAGGTCGGCAAGCGGCGCGGAAACCGCATGGTATTCCTTGCTGCAATAGCCGGAGCCGAACCGGTCGTAAGAGCCGTAGAGATACAGCCGGTCGCCGAAGACCTTCGGTTCCCCGTCCGGAATGTAGGTCCCGAAGGGCAGAAACGGGTTGAGCCCCGGCGTTTGGATCCGCATCTCCGTCATATCCGGTTTCCCCCTTTGTCGTTTCTGTTTGGCGGCGCAATTCCGGCCGCTTCTGCGGCCAATCCGCCTATTTTGCCATTATCACTCTGTATTATAGCGGGCAGTGTCCAACAAATGTCCAACAAAAAAACTGAAAAATTAAATAATATTTTAGAATTTTTTTATAAAATAACGAAAAGGAGCAAAAAATAAAAAAATTTGCTGGACATTTGTTGGACAGGAACTGATAACATGCTATAATAGAGAAACAGAAAGAAAGGAAGGGTGCCGGTTGGAGACGATCGTGACGTTTACGCTCTGGTTCATTTTGGCGGAGGCGATCCTCACGGCGGCGCAGCTGCCGCTGCGGAAAAAACAGATGAAACCCGCGGCCCGCGCCGGGCTGATCGTCGCCAAGGCGCTGCTGGCGATCCTGTTCGCGTTTCTGCCCATGGCGGGCCCCGTGCAGCTGCGGGCGGCGCAGCCCTTTATGATGGCGCTCTATCCGGCGCTGCTGACGGATGCCGCGGCGGACGCGGTGTGCAGCGTGGTTTTCAGGCTGCGGGAGGAGGAACGACGCTTCGGCCTTGTCAAGGCGGTCAGCCTGCTGTGCGGCGTGCTGTTCTTCGCCTACGGCGTGGCGAATATGGAGGTCGTCACCCCGCAGTACCATACCTATACGTCAGAAAAGCTCACGCAGGCGCACACGGTGGTCTTCCTCGCCGATCTGCACGTGGGCAGCGCCCAGCCCTTCTCCGTCACGGAGAAGACCGTCGAGACCGTCCGGGCGGCGCAGCCGGAGGCGGTGATCCTCGGCGGGGATATCGTGGACGACTATACGACGAAAGAAGAGATGGAAGCGGTCTGTCGCCTGTTCGGCAGCCTTGACGCCCCCGTTTATTATATCTACGGCAACCATGACCGTCAGGGTCACGCGGAATACGCAGGCGGCAGAAAGTTCACTCCGGAGGAGCTGGAGACCGCCATGACCGCCAACGGCGTGACGGTGCTGCGGGACGCGTTCGCCGAGCTGGCACCGGATCTGCTGCTGCTGGGCAGGGAGGACCTTTCGGAGGGCGACGGCCGCGCGGCGGCTTCCTCCCTCACGGTCCCCTCAGAGGAGCAATACCTGATCGTGGCGGATCATCAGCCGGGCGCGTTCAAAGAGCACGCCGCGCTGGGGGCGGATCTGCAGCTTTCCGGCCATACCCACGCGGGGCAGCTGTTCCCGCTGGGGCCGCTCTACCGGCTGATCGGCTATTGCAGCGGCGACTATCATGAGGGCGACGCGGTCATGAACGTCACCCCCGGGGCCTGCGGCTGGCGGGTGCCCTTCCGCACCGACGCCCACTGCCGCGTCGAGGTGATCACCCTGACCCCTGCCGGCTGACCGCCGGAGGGGCCCTTCAGTCAACAAATGAAAAGGATCGGATCGCCGTCTGCCGCGGCGCATCCGTTTTGATAACAAGGAGAGAGAGCTATGTTTCACGCAGAAGTCAAACAGGACGGCGCCGTTATGACGGTGGCGCTGAACGGCCGTATCGATTCCACCAACGCCGCCGAGGCGGAAAAGGAGATCGTTTCGTCGATGGAGGGGTTTTCCGGCGAGCTGGTGCTGGACGCTGAAAACCTTCAATATATCTCCAGCGCGGGGCTGCGGGTCATTCTGCGGCTGAAAAAGGCCAACAAGACCACCCGCATCGTCAACGCGTCCCCCGACGTCTATGAGATCTTCGATATGACCGGCTTTACCGAGATGATGGAAATCGCCAAGGCCTACCGCAGCATCAGCATCGACGGGTGCGAGGTCATCGGCGAGGGGGCCAACGGCAAGGTCTACCGCATCGACCCCGACACCATCGTGAAGGTCTATAAGAACCACGACGCGCTGGAGGAGATCCACAACGAGCGCGAGCTGGCCCGCAAGGCCTTCGTCATGGGCGTTCCCACCGCCATTCCCTACGACGTGGTGCGGGTGGGAGACCTGTACGGCTCCGTGTTCGAGCTGCTGAACGCCAAATCCTTCGCCAAGCTCATGATCGCCGATCCCTCCCAGGCGGACGCGCTGGCCAAGGACAGCGTGGAGATCCTGAAGACCATACACGCCACCATGCTCAAGCCCGGCGAGCTGCCGGACAAAAAGGCGGAGGCGCTGGTCTGGGCGGAATTCTGCCGGGACTACCTGCCGCAGGAGGTGGGCGACAAGCTGGTGCGGCTGGTCTCCGAAGTGCCGGATACCCTCAACATGCTCCACGGCGACTATCACATCAAGAACATCATGCGGCAGAATGGCGAAAACCTGCTGATCGATATGGATACCCTTGCCATGGGCCATCCCATCTTTGAGTTTGCCGCCATCTACCTGGCCTACGTGGGCTTTTCCTGCATTGACCATAACAACGTCATGAATTTCCTCGGCATTCCCTACGAAACGGCCGTCGGGTTCTGGCGTTCCACGCTGAAATATTACTTTGAGACGGAGGATGAAGCCACGCTGCAGGCCATCGAGGACAAGGCCGCCATCATCGGCTACTCCCGCGTGCTGCGCCGCACCTTCCGCAAGGCCAAAGAAAGCGAGGAGTATAAAGCGCGTCTGGTGGAATACTGCAAGAACGCGCTGTGCGACCTCGTCCCGAAAACGGAAACTCTTTCATTCTGAGGAGGATGAATATGCAGATCAATATCAACAAAGCGAACAACGAAGCGACCATTTCGATCATCGGCCGTCTTGACACCACGTCCGCGCCGGAGCTGGAAAAAGTCGTGACCGAAAACCTGACCGGCGTGACCTCCCTGATCTTTGATCTGGGGCAGCTGGAGTACACCTCTTCCGCCGGGCTTCGGGTGTTTCTGAAGGCGCAGAAGCTGATGAACCGCCAGGGTGAAATGAAGCTGACGCACGTGTCGGAGGCGGTCATGGAGATCTTTGACATCACGGGCTTTACCGACATCATGACCATCGAGTGAACGACCGGCGGACTTGAAATGAAAGGAGGCATCGGCGGTATGCAGGTGCTGAACGTTCCGGCCAAAGACGATCAGCTTGACCGGGTCACCGCGTTTGCGGA
>CAMVNL010000138.1 GCA_947168785.1 uncultured Clostridia bacterium
GGGAAGCTCCACGATCCGGTTGTGATATTCTTCCAGAACGGCCTTTGTCAGTTTTTTCAGCTCTTCATCCTGAAAACCGTCGGCGATGACCGCCAGTTCGTCAAACATCTTCTGCCCCGGAAAGGAGGCGGAGGGAACGAATTTACCGATGTCGATGCCGTCATTCTCGTTTGACTGGCGGAACCGGTCGATGCGGAACTGCGGCTGATTGTTGTACAGATTCAGCACCCCGCGCACAAGGATCACGGAGTTGGCGGCGGGCTGTTCTTCCGGCGCCCCCTTGAAATCCCACATTTTCGCGGCGAAATCCTGTTCACTGTCGTTGATCATCAGGTCAAGATAGACGGACCCGTTTTTTGCCGTTTTTCTGTCACAGGAACGGACAAAGACAAACCCCTGCAGCGTTCCCCTGTTGTCAATTTCTTTTAACTTCATGATACGTCTCCGATAGTTCAATTTCAAACAGTATCTTAACACATTTTCCGGTACAAGTAAAGTGAATTCTTTCGTTTTTTGCCCAAGACGGAAATTCAATATTGACAGTAAAAAAAATGAATGCTATATTTATATTTAAAAGATTTATGCGAGGAACCGATCCGGTTCCGGCCAATCAAGGAGAAACGCGACATGAATTACGATTTTAAGACGGCAGAGGCCAAGTGGCAGCAGAAATGGGAAGAGACGGAAGCCTTCAAGGCGGAGGATCATTCCGACAAGAAAAAGTTCTTCGCGCTGGTGGAATTCCCCTACCCCAGCGGCGCGGGGATGCACGTAGGCCATATCAAAGCATATTCCGGTCTGGAAGTGACCTCCCGGAAAAGACGGATGGAGGGCTTCAACGTGCTGTTCCCCATCGGCTGGGACGCCTTCGGTCTGAACACCGAAAACTACGCCATCAAGACGAAGACCCATCCCCGCAAGGTCACGATGGACAACGTGGCGCACTTCACCGCGCAGCTCAAGCGCGTCTGTTTTTATGACGAGGGGACCACGGAGATCAACACCACGGACGAGGACTATTACAAGTGGACCCAGTGGATCTTCCTGAAAATGTTTGACAACGGCCTCGTCTTCCGAGACAGAACGCTGGTCAACTACTGCCCCTCCTGCAAGGTCGTGCTTTCCAATGAGGATTCCCAGGGCGGTAAGTGCGACGTGTGCCATTCCGACGTGGTGCAGAGATCCAAGGAAGTGTGGTATCTGCGCATCACGGAATATGCCGACAAGCTCCTGAGCGGGCTTGATACCGTCGACTATCCTGCCAACGTCAAGGCCCAGCAGGTCAACTGGATCGGCCGGTCCGAGGGCGCATTTGTCAACTTCCCGCTGGCAGATACAGATGAAAAATTGCGCATCTACACCACCCGTCCCGATACCCTCTTCGGCGTCACCTTCATGGTCATGGCGCCGGAGCATCCGCTGATTGACAAATACGCCGACCGCATCGCTAATTTTGACGCGGTAAAGGCCGACCGCGCCGAATGCGCCAAAAAGACGGAGTTTGAGCGCACCCAGCTCGTTAAGGACAAGACCGGCGTGCGGCTGGACGGGCTTTGCGCCGTCAACCCCGTCAACGGCAAACAGATCCCCATCTATATTGCCGACTATGTGATGATGGGATACGGCACCGGCGCCATCATGGCGGTGCCCGCCCACGACCAGCGGGACTGGGAATTCGCCAAAAGATTCGGCATTGACATCATCGAGGTCATCAAGGGCGGCGATATTGAGAAAGAAGCCTACGCCGGCGACGGCGAGATGGTCAACTCCGACTTTCTCAACGGCTTTACCGATAAAAAGTCCTCCATTGCGAAAATGCTGGAGGTGCTGACAGAAAAAGGCATCGGCGAGAAGGGCGTTCAATACAAGATGAAGGACTGGGCCTTCAACCGCCAGCGTTATTGGGGCGAACCGATCCCGATTGTCCACTGTCCCGCCTGCGGCATGGTGGGCGTGCCCTATGAAGAGCTGCCCCTGACGCTGCCGAAGGTAGAGAACTTTGAGCCCGGCAGCGACGGTGAAAGCCCGCTGGCAAAAATCGACAGCTTCGTCAACTGCACCTGCCCCAAGTGCGGAGGAAAGGCAAAGAGAGAGACGGACACCATGCCCCAGTGGGCAGGGTCCTCCTGGTATTTCCTGCGGTACTGCGACCCCCACAACGATACCTGTCTTGCCGATCCCGAAAAGCTGAAATACTGGATGCCAGTGGACTGGTACAACGGCGGCATGGAGCACGTGACCCGTCACATGATCTATTCCCGCTTCTGGCATAAATTCCTCTACGATATCGGCGCGGTGCCCTGCGAGGAGCCATACGCCAAGCGCTCCATTCAGGGCCTGATCCTCGGGCCGGACGGCGACAAGATGAGCAAGTCAAAGGGTAACGTGGTGGATCCGCTGGACGTGGTAGAGGAATACGGCGCGGACGTGCTGCGCACCTACGTGCTGTTCATGGGCGACTACGGTCAGTCCGCCCCATGGAGCGAGAGCAGCGTAAAGGGCTGCAAGCGCTTCATCGACCGTGTGTGGAACCTGCAGACGCTTCTCAACGACTCGGAGGAATACTCCGCGAAGTTGGAGACGTCCTTCAACAAGACCGTCAAAAAGGTCGGCGAGGATATCGAGAACCTGAAATACAACACCGCCATCGCCGCGCTGATGACCCTCATCAATGAGATCTATGACGCCGGTTCGATCACCCGTAAAGAGCTGAGAACATTTATCACATTGCTCAACCCCTTCGCGCCCCACGTGACGGAGGAAATCAACGAAGTCGCGGGGCTCGGCGGTATGCTGGCAAAGACCCAGTGGCCCAGCTATGATCCCGACAAATGCGTGGACGCGCAGATCGAGATCGCGGTGCAGGTCAACGGCAAGATCAAGGCAAGAATCATGATCCCTGCCGATTCCGACGAAGCCGGCGCGCTTTCACTGGCAAAGGCCACCCCCGAGATCGCCGCGCTGATCGACGGAAAGACGCTGGTCAAAGAGCTCTACGTCAAGGGCAGACTGATCAATATCGTCGTCAGATAAACGAATCTTTCAAATAACAACAGCCGCAAAGCCCGTTATGAGCAATGCGGCTGTTTATTATTGTGTGATAGTCATTAAATCGAAGAATCAAATTGAAGACGGCAGATTCCGAGATCTGTTGCAACCCAGATCTCTTTACGGTCGTCGGCGACAAACACGTCGTTGACTTTCTGATCCGGTAACGTTTCTTTTCCGAACAGATACGTCCCCTCCGGCGTGAACATGAAAAGGCCCTCTCTTGTACCCACCAGCACGGTACCGTCGCCCGTGTTCGCGTAGGACGTTACCGAAGGAGCATCTGTGTGCGGCGAAATAATACGGTCAACAGCGCCAACCCGCTGTAAAGGTTCAATCTTGTCGTCAACAATTTTGTAAAGTTCTTTGCTTGTCGCCAATACGACGCCATATTCTGCGTCCCGATGCAGCGCGGTCACCGCATCATCCATCTTCAACCGCCCAATTTGAAGATCGTTCCGCACGATATAGACGGATTTTCCTGACGCGGCGTAAACGGTATCGCCGTCGCAGCAGACGGAAGTAACGGAGGTCAGAATATCCACGTATTTGACGAACACTTCGCCGTCAAAAAAGAACAGTCCAAACCCGGCGCCGACGTACAATCTCCCATCCGGCGCGGCGCAAAAGCAATTCACCTTGTCTCCGTCAAACAGATGATCGTCATTATAGACGGTTTTTTGAAAAGACAGCGCGGAGGCAGGAAGGAATCTGATATCTTTCATATCAAATCACTTCCCGAGAAACTGGGGCAAAAACTCCCGGTGGGCGTCCTTCAGTTCCTCAAAACAGGCCTTTGCCTTGGCAAAATCGCCGATCAGCGGATGGATCATCATGGCGTTGTAGGCCGCGTGCAGATCGCCGGTCATGCCGGCCTCTACGGTATATTTTTCATACGCCTTGACGGTAGTCATCAGGGACACGATGTGACGGTTCCAGGAGGGTTTGACGGGCACAGGCTTCGCGCCGTCCGCGCCGATGCGGGCCGCGATCTCCACCACGTCGTCGTCCTGCATGAAGGGCAGCGTGCCGTTGTTGAGGATATTGACCACGTGCACGTCATTGGTATCGTTGGCGATGGAATCGATCAGCGAACAGGCCGCCAGCGAATACTTGTGTCCGCCGCGCTTGTCCAGCAGGGCGGGCTTGACGCACAGCTCCTCGTCCTGGTACATTTTCAGCAGCTTTTCTTCAATATCCATGCACACGCGGGCGCGGGTGGTGGTATCTTCTTTCAGATGCTTGATCTTTGCTTCGCGGTTATAGTAATACTGTAAGTAAGAGGAGGGCCAGCCGCCGCAGGAGCGCAGGCATTCCACGTCAAAGCCGTCGTCCACGATATTCGCCATCACCTTGGGGGCAAAGCCCTCGTCAAAGAGTTTATAGAGCACTTCCTCCCCGTCCTTCATGACGGAGGTGATCCAGCTCAGGTGGTTGAGGCCGAGATAGGTGATTTCCGCATCGTCGCCCACGTTCTCCTTGATATCGTCGATCATGTCGATGGGCACGTTGCAAAGGCCGATGCACTTGACGTTGGTATTGTTCAGCACGAAATCCGTGATGATGCCGGAGGGATTGGTAAAGTTGATAAGCCACGCGTCCGGGCAGATGGCCTCGATCTTTTTGCAGATCTCGCCGATCACCGGAATGGTGCGCAGCGCCTTGAACATGCCGCCGATGCCGGTGGTCTCCTGCCCGATCAGGCCGTACTTGATCGGGATGGATTCATCCAGATATCGGGCGGGGAGTTTCCCCACGCGGATCTGCGTCACCACAAAATCCGCACCCACCAGCGCCGCGTCAAGATCGTCCGTCATGACGACCTCCGTATCCATACCGGCCTTGCGGATCATCCGCTCGCAAAGGCTGCCGACGATCGTACGCTTTCTGTCGTCGATATCCATCAGGACAAGCCGCTTCAGTTTCAGACTGTCCTGCCGTTTCAGAAAACCGTCCACCAGCTCCGGGCAGTAGGTGCTGCCGGAGCCGATCACCGTAACATTAATCTCTTTCAAAATACTATTCCTCCCTATGTTCGCTTTATCAAGAATAACACAACAAATATCACTCAATGCCAGGCGTTCTATTGCCTACTGCCTACTGCCTATTGCCTATTGCCTATTGCCTATTGCCTATTGCCTATTGCCTATTGCTAACAACGGCGCAATGCGCCGTGCTACCGGTCTTCCAGCATCCAGTTGATGCAGCCGGTCACGGGGGCCGCCGTCAGCTTGATGAATCGCAGCGGGCGGCCCGCCATCTGCCGCGCCTTTTCCATCAGCTTATCCACATAAACTTGCGAGGGCAGTTTCACGTGGATGGAGCCGGACAGCACCACTTCCACCACCTCGTCGTCAAACTGTTGGCTGCGGATATGGGCGGCGATGAACGCGGCGCCCTTGTCTGCCATTTCCTCTACGACATCCAGCGCCGCCTCGTCGCCTTCGTTGACCGCGTCAAAGAAGATATCCAGCATGGGCCGGACGGTATCGTCGATCTGCGCCTCCATCTTCGGGATCAGCGACAGCAACCCCTCACGGTCGGCGGTAATGCCAAAGGTTTTGCACAGGGGCTCCGTGCAGGCCGTCTTTCTGCGTTTCAGGCAAATATCGTTATACACGAGGCTGTATGTCTTTCGGGCGATCCACTGGCCGCCGCCGGCGTCGGAGGAAAGCTCGCCGAAGCCGCCCACCTGCAGCAGGTTCCCGCAGGAATCCACCGAATTACAGCAGGTGCCGGTGCCGCAGTTATAACCGATGCCCGCTTTGCCGGTGAGGCCGGCCTTCACGACGATAAAGCCGTCGTTATAAATGGAACACGGAATGGTCAGACCCAGCTTGTGGAGTTCCTCCTCCATTTCGTCCCGCTGATAGGGATGGTCGATTCCGGCCAGCGCCATCAGCACGTGGGTGATATCGCCCTGCTGCAAGCCGTTTTCCTCCAGCAGCGCGTTGACGCCGCCCATGATGATACCGGCCGCCTCGGGGATATACCCCTCCAGATTCTCATGGTTGCTGCCTCCGGTCTTGACCGAGGACAGCATCTCTTTTTTCTCATTGAACAGGGCGTACATCGTCTTGGTGCCGCCGCCGTCGATGCCGATATAATACGCCATACTTACTCTCCTTCCGCCGTGTCCGTAAAGAAGTCCTCGCAGACCTCCTCAAGGCAGTAAACACCTCTGCGATAGGGCTCCCGGTCGATCCACATGCCGTTGGTGAAATCGGGGATCGGCACCGGCATACTGCCCATGGCGACGGACTGCTCGGAAAGGCAGGTGATGGCCATCCACGTGGCGGTATCATAAACGTCGATGGGGGGCGTCAGGTTATCCTTCGCCGCCTCCACAAAAGCGGACAGGACCAGATAATCCATGCCGCCGTGACCGGCCTTCACGCCGTCTTTGGTGTATTTGCACCACAGGGGATGGTCGAATTTGTCGATATGCTCATCGAAATGCTCCCATTCGTGGCTGGTCTTCGTGACGTTATCCATCACCAG
>CAMVNL010000139.1 GCA_947168785.1 uncultured Clostridia bacterium
CTCTTTCTTGCGACTGCGGCGCAACGCGCCGCCTCTGGCGACTGGCGACTGTTTGGCGCGCATCAGCGCGACAAACTTCAATTTATCTTGTCCTTCCGTTCACTCCGTCAGCCGCTCCCTTGCCGTTGCCAACAGCGCTTCCCGGTCATTTGGCAGGCGGCCCTCCGTGACCTCCGTCAGCAGGGCGTTGAGGATGCTGCCGACAGCTTTGCCGTCCGCTCCCAGCGCCATCACGTCCCCGCCGCCTACGGCCAGGTCTTTCAGGGACAGGCATTCGCCCCCGTGGGTCACCGCCGCTGCCGCTTTGGACAGGTTGTCGTCCTCCGGCAGCGCCAGGGCCCGGCGGAACGCAAGCAGCGCGGAAAGCCGCCCGGCGCCCTTCTCACCCGCCAGCCGCTTGCCCTCCCCCACGGAGCGAAAGGGCCTGTCCGCCTGTTCCAGCAAAAAGCAGACGCTGACGCGGAACTTGTTATCCGTGCGCAGCCGTCGGCAGGCCTCTTCCGCCTGCCCGGCGGAAAGGCCGTACAGCAGCGCCGCCAGCCGGGAGGCGTCGTCGGCGCAGCGCTTCATGCATCGGGCGTTACGGGCGTAATCCGCAGGGGACAGCGCCGCCGTCTCCGGCAGCACGGTTTCAACGACCGGTCGGCAGCGCAGCAGCACCTTTTCCGCGTTTTTGCCCGCCAGCAGCTTTTTTAATTCCACAAACACCCGCTCCGCCGAGATGTCCCGCAGCTTCTCCCGCAGGGCGACCGCCGCCGCCTCCGTCGCCGGGTCAAGGGTGAAATCCAGCACGGAAGCGAACCGCAGCGCCCGCATGATCCGCAGGGCGTCCTCGGTGAAGCGCAGAGCGGGATCCCCCACGCAGCGGATGACGCCGGCCTTCAGGTCCTCCCTGCCGCCGAAATCGTCCACAAAGCCGTGAACGGGCGAATAGGCCATTGCGTTCACGGTAAAATCCCGCCGGGCCACGTCCGCGTGAATGTCCCGGGTGAAGGAGACGGTCTCCGGGCGGCGGCTGTCCTTGTACTCGCCGTCGCAGCGGAAGGTGGTCAGCTCCAGGTTGTGCCCGTCGGAAACCACGGTCACGGTGCCGTGCTGAATGCCCGTCTCGATGATGCGCCAGCCGGCAAAGCAGCGTTCGGTCTCCTCCGGTGAGGAGGCCACCGCCATATCGTAATCCCCCGGGGCTTGCCCCCGCAGATGGTCGCGCACGCAGCCGCCCACCAGATAGGCGGCAAAACCGTTCCCTTCCAGCGTATCCAGCACCGCCTGCACGTAGGCGGGGATCTCCATTTTTTCAGCGCCATAGGCCTTGATACTGTTCATAACGTCCTTTTTGTCCGCGCTCCACAGGGGCGCAGCCAGCGTTTTTTTATCGCCGTCCCCGGTCAGCCGGTGGACGGCCATTCCCTTCGGCAGCAGCGCAAGCAGCTCCGAAAGGATCTGTAAATACTCGTCCTTTTCCAGCGTGCGGAATTCCCCCCGCCGCCAGTGTTCGTACAGGTCCGCGTCCTTCAGCACGTGCAGCAGGTGGATCTTGACGCCGTCGCCGCCCGCGGCAATGATATGCCGGAGGGTGTTTTTCATGTCCTCCGCCGTCTCTCCCGGCAGGCCGACGATCATGTGGGTGATAACGTAGAGCCCGGCGGCCTTCAGCCGCTTCACCGCGTCGTCGTACACCGGATTGTCATATCCCCGCCGGATGAACCGGGCGGTTTCCTCCTTCGCGGTCTGCAAGCCCAGCTCCACCCACACGGGCTTGACGGCGTTCAGCTCCCGCAGCAGGGCGAGCTTGTCGTCCTCCAGACAGTCCGGCCGGGTGGCGACGGCCAGCACGTCGATATCCGCCCGCCGCACCACGGGCTCAAACAGCGCCCGCAGCCGCTCCACAGGGGCGTAGGTATTGGTAAAGCTCTGAAAATAGGCGATATAGCCGCCGTCCTTGTGCTTGGCGGCCACCCGCGCCTTGGCTTCTTCGATCTGGGCGTCAAGGTCTTGGCCCCGGGCGGCAAATTCGCCGGAACCCGCCCGGGAACAGAAAATGCACCCCCGGGTCCCCAGCGTGCCGTCCCGGGTGGGGCAGGTAAAGCCCCCGTCCAGCGAGAGCCGATACAGTTTTTTGCCGAAGGTCTCACGGCAGTAGTCGTTGATGGAGTAGTATTGCATACAGTCAGATTGGCGGTTTGTCGGGATCTTGTAGCACGGCGCCGTGCGCCGTTAATCGGGGGAAAAACAACATTTTTCGTTGAAAATCGGAACTGCGTTGCAACGGCGCACGGCGCCGTGCTACATTTATGAAACATAAAAAAAGCGAATTCCGGTAGCGCGGCACCTCAGTGCCGCTAAAGGCGCAAACAACATTTTGTGAATTTAATGGTGAAATGACACTTGATCTGTCAAGAAAAACTGACATTACCATCCAAAATTGTTTCAAAAGTTACATTCGTCAATAGCGGCACTGAGGTGCCGCGCTACAATCATACTGCCCCTCGCAAATATTGTCGCGTTGCTTCGCTTGGAGCGCTCGCACCGCTCTGTATTTGCTCACCAAAATCGCCTCGCTTCATCCGCCACTGGCGGCGCTTCGGCGATTTTGCCCCGCCAAATCCCGCTTTACCGTTCCCTGATCTCCGTTCGCCAGGTCATGCCCTGACGGGCGTAATAATCCGCCCCGTACTGAGACAGCCCTACGCCGTGGCCGTAGCCCTTCACGTTGAAGGTGACGGTCTCGCCGTCGCAGGTGAGGGTGAAGGCGGCGGAGGGCAGCTCGAAGGCCGCGCGGATCGCCTGCCCGGTAAAAGTCCGCCCTGCGATTTCGATCGTCAGCAGCGTGCCGGCCTCGGTATAGTCCGTCTCTCCGAACCAGTCCTCCGGCGAATCGTCGGTCTCCAGCCCCAGCTTTGCGGCAAACTCCCTGACGTTCACCGTTTTCGTTGAGCTGTACTTGGGGGAGACGCTGTCCCCCTCGCTTTCCACGCTGACGAGGTAGGGGATCTCAGCGCCCCACACGTTTTCGGCGCTTTCCGTTTTGCCGGGGCTGATGGCGTGAAAGGCCGCCGCCACCGGCTCCTCCTCATAGGTGATCTCAAAACCGATCACCTCATCCACCGCGGAACAGATCTTCGCGTAGTTATCCTCAAAGGCGTCGCCCCAGCGCTCACGCATTTCCTCCACCGGCCAAAAGGCCTGATAGGAGGCCGGGTCGTCGGAGAGCTGCGCCCCGCCGGACAGCGTCTGCTTCGGGTGGGCCTGCTGATACAGCGCGTAGGTCAGCGACGCCAGCGCCTGGGCGCAGAGGGCCTGAAAGTCAAAGGACACGGGCATTTCCGCCGCTGTAACGCCCACCACGTAGTCCCGCAGGGGCATTTCCACCGTCTCCTGCCGGTCCGCCAGCAGCAGACGGACCGTATCCGCGGGCGGTGAATCAGACGGTTCCGCCGTCTGCCGCGGCGCGTCGGTGGGGGGCTGCGGCGCCTCCGCCGTGCGGTCCTCCGGTATCGCGTTTTTCATGCACAGCGGGATCAGCATCGTGCAGATCAACACCGCCAGCCATCTGACGAGCAATTTTTTCATCCATCCCGAACCTTTCAGAAAGTCTCTTCGTTTTCCGTCCGGTATATGTTTATGGCTCGTCCCTGGCGATTATACGTTCGCCAGCGAAAAGGGGATAATTATGGTAAAAATGGAACACTGAAGTGTAATTGGCTGATTGCCGCGGTTTTATCAGTATATCAACATTTTGTTCACAATTCGTTAATTTATGTCGCCGGCATTTTGCTCAATTGATAAAATGCGTGCATTTTTTCGAAAATAATACCTTTTTTTAGGTCGAATTCTGTTGACTTTTTTCCCATTTTCTGTTAACCTGTATATCAGAGTGTCATAAACCGAGAAAAAAGGAGACAGGGAATATGAAAGCAACGGGTATTGTCAGAAAGTTCGATGAAAACGGCAGATTCGTTCTGCCAATGGAGCTTCGCAAAAAAATGGGGCTCACCACGACGGAGGACGCGCTGGAAATTTTCGTAGAGGGGGATACGATCATCCTGAAAAAATACGAGCCCTCCTGCGTGTTCTGCCAGAGCATGGATAACCTGATCACCTATAAAGAGAAAAAGATCTGCAAAAAGTGCTCTGAAAAAATCAACGTTCTGTTTGAAGACTGATTGACCCGCAAAAGCAGCGGTCCCGCGCCATCGGCAGCGGGACCTTTTTTTTGCGTTTGCTTACGGCATATAGGGGTCGTCGTCCGCCGCGTAGTCGGCAGGCATGATGAAGGGACGCATATAGTTGATGGTGAAATCAACGCCCCACTGTCCCTTTGCGCCGCGCCAGCGGTGGGAGTGCGGCTCAATGGAGAGCATGCCGTCGTAATCCCCCGCGTAAAGGATGGACATGACGGCCCGCCAGTTGAGGTCGTCCAGCCCCACGGGCGGATCGTCCACGGATTCCCCGGCGATCATCATGGTGCCCTTCAGATGGAAGTGATAGACGCGGCTCACCCAGTCGTGCAGCTCCTTATAGCAGTCCGTGCCGCGGTGAACGCTGTGGGAGGGATCGTATTTGATACCCAACTCCGGCAGGGCGCCCAGCACCACGCTCCAGGCCTTTTCCTCGTAGACGAAGTTGGCCCAGTCGCAGTTATAGACGGCGATCTTCACGTTTTTGCCCTTGGCGTAGTCGATCAGCTTGCCGAAATAATCCACCGCGATCATGCAGTTCTCATAAAAGGTCTTGCCCTCCGTGTAGTTGCAGCCGCAGTTGAACACCGGGCAGCCCACGAAAGAGGCCAGGTCGATCAGGTTCTTGTCGTGCTGCAGCGCCTCGGGAATGATTTCCCCGTTATCGTCGATCCGCTTTTGTCCCCAGCGGCCGATGGAGCCCACCGCCACGCCGTATTTTTCGGAGTTGGCCTTGATCTCCTCTTTTTCCGCCAGCACCTCGGCGGAATCGTAATTGTGGTTGATACAGAATTCCACTGCCTCCAGCCCCTTGGCTTTGACCGCTCTGAAATGGCCTTCCTTCCAGCCGTTGATGATACCCAGTTTCATGATTGTTCCCCTTTATTATATAATTGTTGTTTTTAATATAGCAAACGGAGACGGCAAAGTCAAGAACGGGGCGCAAGAAAATCGGCTGAACCGCATAGCGGGCGGGGCGGACAGGCGGCGTTTTTCCCCTGCGGCAAAAAAAGAATTGCAACCGGCGCACAGATATGGTATATTTTGTTTGAAAAGGACTACGGGAGGGGATCACTGTGAAAAAACACAGCTTTTCGGAACGCTTCCGCTATCGGCTTGACGGCATGATGGCGCGGGGGAACGTCAGCATGGTGAAGATGCTGGTGATCGCCACGCTGGCGGTGATCCTTCTGCTCACCCTCGCCATCCATCTGACCACCCCTGCGGCGGAACGGGATTTCGGCGGGTCCTTCTGGGACGCGCTGGCCTCCGCCGTCAACGCCTGGATGCCCTATTCGGAGGACGGCAGCGGGGGCTATATCCTGCTGACCGCCCTGGCCGCGGTGACAGGCCTGCTGTTCACCAGCATTCTGATCGGCATTGTTACCGGCGCCGTGGAGGAAAAGGTCACCGGCCTGAAGGACGGGAACTCCCGCGTGCTGGAAGAAGGGCACATCGTGGTGCTGGGGTTCGTCCCCGGCGAATATACGCTGCTGAACCAGTTGGCGGAGGCGGCGCAGGGCAAAAAGACCTGCATTGTGGTGGCGGGCGGCCTGCCGCGCAGCGAAATGGAGGCGCTGATCCGGGATAACGTGCCGACGCCGAAAAACGTGAAGATCATCTGCCGCACGGCGGAGCCGGGCGACCTGACGTCCCTTGCCGTCTGCTCGCCGGAAACCTGCAAGACGGTGGTTGTCAACCAGCCGGACGACGTGGCGACGCTGCAATCGGCGATGGCGGCCCATCAGCTGCTCGCCGGCAGCGACCGGCCGGACGTGAGGGTCATCGCCAACGTCTCCTCTCCCTCGTTGCTGCTGCCGCCTCACATCTCCGACGCGCGCCACCTCATCAATATCTCCGTCAACGACGTCATCGCCCGGGTGATCGCCCACTCCTGCTCGGAAACGGGTCTCGCCAAGGCCTACGCCGACCTGTTCGATATCCGGGGCGGGCGGCTGCGGCTGCTCTCCTTTCCGGAGCGAGCGGGAGCGGATTTCGGCGCGCTGGTCCGCACCATGCGGGGCGCCGTGCCGATCGGCCTTATCGCCGACGGCAAAGTGCTGCTGAATCCGCCCGCAGAACAGGTTCTGACGGAGGCGGACGGCGTCGTGTGCTGGACGGAAGCAGAAAAGCCGGTCGCCTTTGCGGATGACCGGTTCGCGGACGTCGGGGAATGGCCGGGCGACAGCAGCCCCCGGGAAGAACATACGGTGGTCATCGGCTGTAACCCGGCCTTTGAAACGCTGCTGCGGGAGCTGCCGGAACAGCCCAACCGCATCACGGCCGCCCACGTTCCCGCCGACCGAAGGACGGCGCTTTCCGCCCGGGCAAATGAACGGGGCGACGTGAC
>CAMVNL010000140.1 GCA_947168785.1 uncultured Clostridia bacterium
AATTATGCTTCCCAGGGGAACTTGTAGTCGAGGTGGAGCTCGTCGCGGACCGCGTTGAATTCCGCCTGCACGGACTCGTTGATCGGCACGCCGTCCACACGGTTCAGGCGCACGATGTGCTCCTTCTCACCGGCGGTATAGATGCGCTCCTGACCGGGGGCCTTCTTGGAGGCGCGGACCGCGCGGAGGATCTCGCCGGACTTCTGACGGCAGAGCGCCTCGCCCAGGAAGTGGTTGGTGTCGATGGCGATGAAGAAGTGGCCCAGATGATAGGGACGGATGTTGCCGTTCTCGTCCTTGCCGTCCAGATCCTTGCCGTAGTCGCCGTCCTGCAGCACAGCGGAAAGAAGCTCAACGACCATCGCGTAGCCGTAGCCCTTATAACCGCCCAGATCCTCGCCGATGCCGCCGAGGGTGGTGAGAGCGGCCGTGCCGTTGCGGATCTTCTTGAGAGCGATGCCAGCGTCACCGGAAACCGGTTTGCCTTCGATGTCGATGATGGTGCCGGGATGCACGTCCTCGCCGATTCTGGCATAGTATTCGATCTTGCCGTTCTGGGTGATGGAGGTGGCGCAGTCGATCAGGAAGTCGAAGTCCTCATCGGTGGGGATGCCGACCGTCAGGGGGTTGGTGCCGAACATGCCTTCCACGCCGAAGGTGGGCGCCACGGAGGGACGGGCGTTGGTGCCGGTGATGCCGATGCAGCCCTGCTTGCAGGCCATCCAGGGGTAATAACCCGCGATGCCGTAATGGCAGGAATTGCGCACGACCACCATGCCCATGCCATATTTCTTGGCCTTGTCGATGGCCAGCTGGTTGGCTTTATAACCGATGACCTGACCCATGCCGTCGTGACCGTCCACCACGGCGCAGCAGCCGTCGTCCTTGACGATCTCAAAATTGGTGACGGGGTTCTGAATGCCGGCCTTGATGCGGTCCAGATAGATGGGCTTGAAGCGGTTGCAGCCGTGAGACTCGATGCCGCGCTTGTCGGATTCCAGCAGGACGTCCGCGCAGATCTTCGCGTCTTCCTCGGGCACGCCGTAGCCCTTGAATGCGTCGATGACGAAATTGGTGACAAGATCCCAATTCACAACTACTTTTGGCATAATAATGAAAGCCTCCTGTTATTTGTTAAATCATTAACCATCCGAAATTATATCGCATAGTCGGGGCTCTTGTCAACCCGATTATTGTAGATTTTTACAACTAATTCCCTTCATTTTTGTCTGATATTACAAAAATCATGCGTTTCTGTGATCGAAAGGAGTCAAACGATGGGGTTTTTCTACCGCCGGTTTTCCGATGAAAGCCTCAATAAGCTGTATGAACTGCTGGAGGACGTCACCCCGCTGCGTGACGACTGCGGGCTCCTCTGCTGCGCGGCCTGCTGCGAAGGAGACGGTAATGACGGCATGCTGCTGTTCCCCGGCGAGAAGGAAGCCTTCGAGGGGAAGGAGGGGTACGCCGTCCGGTACAACACAGCCTACGGCAGTGACGTAGTGATCTGTACCGGCGCCTGCGAACGGACGGAACGGCCCCTGTCCTGCCGGATCTATCCGTATTTCTTTTACGTAAAAGACGACGGAAAGGTGACTGTCGCCCCCGATATTCGCGCTCTGGGTCGCTGCCCGCTGGCGGAGAAGGGGGCAGGCGCGTCCCCTTTGTTTCTGCGGCGCATGCGCATGGCGGCGCTGGTGTTGAAACGGGACCCGACGCAGACGGCGTTTCTCAGGCAGGTTGGCGCAGCGCTGACGGATCTCGGCCCGCTGGAAGAGCTCCTGACGTTGAAATAAGGCTGTTGTTGTTAAATGTTTAACAATGAAAATGTCGTCACAATGCAAAAAATTGTGAATTTTGTATTGATTTATTTTTCCTAAAATATTATAATCATATCTTGTAAGTGAATGTCCGATGTCATAAAAGACTTTCCCTCATCAAAAAAAGGAGTTGTTTACTATGTGTTATGACGTTGCAATTATCGGCGCCGGCGTCGTCGGTGCGTTAACTGCAAGGGCCCTCTCGAAGTACAAGCTGAAAATCGCTCTGTTGGAAGCGCAGAACGACGTGGCCATGGGCGCCACAAAGGCCAACAGCGCCATCGTCCACGCCGGGTTCGACGCGTTGCCCGGCACGCTGAAGGCAAAGTTCAACGTCTTAGGCTGTGAAATGATGCCGAAGGTGTGTAAAGACCTGTCGGTTCCCTATAAAAACAATGGCTCGCTGGTGGTCGCCTTTTCCGAGGAGGAGATGGAGACCGTGCAGAAGCTCTACGACCGCGGTATCGCCAACGGCGTGCCCCAGATGTCCATCCTGAACAAGGACGAGCTCAAGGCGCTGGAGCCTAACCTGGCCGACAACGTCTGCGGCGCGCTTCGGGCCGAAAGCGCCGGTATCGTCTGCCCCTACGAGCTGACCATCGCCGCCACCGAGAACGCCGTCACCAACGGCGCGGAGTGCATCCGCAACTGCAAGGTGGAGGCCATCGACTTTGCCGACGGCGTATTCACGCTGAAGACCACCGCCGGCGACATTCAGGCGAAATACGTGATCGACGCGGCGGGCGTCCACTCTGACGATATCGCCCGCATGATCGGCGACGAATCCGTGAATATCGTGGTGCGCCGCGGCGAATACTTCATTCTTGACAGGGCCGTCGGCAATATGGTGTCCCACACTATTTTCCAGTGCCCCACCAAGATGGGCAAGGGCATCCTCGTTTCCCCCACGGTGGACGGCAATCTGCTGATCGGACCGACGGCGGAGGAGATCGATGACAAGGACGACGTCTCCACCACGCTCGCCGGCCTGCACGACGTGAAGGTGTTCTCCACCAAGAGCTGCCCCGCCGTCTCCACCCGTAACGCCATCACCTCCTTCTCCGGCAACCGCGCCCACCCGGTGACGGACGACTTTATCCTCGGCCCCAGCAAGGTGAACCCCCAGTTCATCCATGCCTCCGGCATTGAGTCCCCCGGCCTGTCCTCCGCGCCTGCCCTGGGTGAATATCTCGCCAAGGTGGTGGTGGACGCCATCGGCGGCGTTGAGGAAAAGGAAGATTTCGACGGCACCCGCAAGGAGGTCTTCCGCTTCCGTCACGCGACGGATGAGGAAAGATCCGCCGCCATTGCGAAGAACCCGGCCTACGGACGCATTATCTGCCGCTGCGAGACGGTCACGGAGGGCGAGATCATCGACGCCATCCGCGCGCCGGCCGGCGCCAGAGACGTGGACGGCGTGAAGAGAAGGACCAGAGCGGGCATGGGACGCTGCCAGGGCGGCTTCTGCGGTTCCAAGGTGGTTGAGATCCTGGCCCGTGAGCTTGGCTGTCCCATCAACGAGATCACCAAGTTCGGCAACGGCTCCAATATCCTGTTCGACAAGACGAAATAAAGGGAGGATAATACAATGATGAATTACGATCTGGTCGTCGTCGGCGGCGGCCCCGCCGGTATGGCAGCGGCGCTCAAGGCCAAAGAGTGCGGCGTTGAGAGCATTATTATCCTCGAAAGAGCGGAAACCCTGGGCGGCATTCTGGAGCAGTGCATCCATTCCGGCTTCGGCCTGACCTACTTCAAGGAGGAACTCTCCGGCCCCGAATACGCGGCCCGCTTCATCGACATGGTGGAAAAGACCGACATCGCCGTTAAGACCGACACCATGGTGCTGGATATCGACGACAATAATTTGGTCACCGCCGTCAATAAAAAAGACGGACTGCTGAAAATCCAGGCAAAGGCCATCGTGCTTGCCATGGGCTGCCGCGAGCGGCCCCGCGGCGCGCTGGAGATCGCAGGTTCCCGCTGCTCCGGCATTATGACCGCCGGCACCGCGCAGAAGTATGTGAATCTGGACGGCTATATGCCCGGTAAAAAGGTCGTCATCCTGGGCTCCGGCGATATCGGCCTGATCATGGCCCGCCGTATGACGCTGGAAGGCGCCGAGGTCAAGGTGGTCTGCGAGCTGATGCCCTTCTCCGGCGGCCTGAACCGGAATATCGTTCAGTGCCTCAACGACTATAATATCCCGCTGCGCCTTTCCACCACCGTGGTGGAGTGCCACGGCAAGGATCGGCTGGAAGGCGTTACCAGCGCCCAGGTGGACGAGCATCTGCAGCCTATCGAATCCACCAAGGAATATATTGAGTGCGATACGCTGATGCTCTCCGTCGGTCTGATTCCCGAAAACGAGCTGACCAAGAACGTGGGCATCGCCATTGACCGCATCACCAACGGCGCCGTCGTCGACGAGATGCGCCAGACCGATCACAAGGGCGTGTTTGCCGCCGGCAACGTGCTGCACGTGCACGACCTGGTTGACTACGTGACCATGGAAAGCCAGCTGGCCGGACAGGGCGCCGCCGAGTACATCCTGAACGGTGAGAAGGAGACGGTCTACGTCAATTCCACCACCGGCAACGGCGTCCGCTATCTGGTTCCTCAGCGGGTAAACATTAAGAACGGCAATGACGTGAAGCTGTATTTCCGCGTGGGTAAGATCTTCAAGAACGCTAAGGTCGTGCTGGAATGTGACGGCAAGGTGATTTCTTCCAAGAAGAAAGTGAAGCTGGCCCCCGGCGAGATGGAGAACGTGGTGATCCCTGCCGACGTTCTGGCCGGAATGAACGAGAACAGCACCATCGTTGTGAGAGTGGAGGAATAAGACATGAAAAGAGAACTGACCTGTGTCGCATGCCCGCTGGGCTGCTCCATCACCGTGGAATATGAAGGGACGGAAGTGATCTCCGTCACCGGCAACAACTGCAAGCGCGGCGACGCATATGCGCGCACCGAGATCGTCAACCCCACCCGCAACATCGCATCCACCGTTAAGGTGGTGGGCGGCGTGCATCCCGTGGTGCCGGTCAAGACCTCCGCACCCATCCCGAAGACCATGATCTTTGACTGCATGAAGGAGATCAACGCGGCCTGCGTGAATGCGCCCGTCGCCATCGGTCAGGTCATCATCCCCAACGTGCTGAACACCGGTGTGGATATCGTCGCGACCAATATCGACTGAAAGGACTCCCGCCGATGAAAAAGGGATACGAGTCCGCGCTGTTGGCCAGGCCCTCCGCGCGGCAGCTCCGTTGGCAGGAAACTGAATTTTACGCGCTGATCAGCTACGGGCTTCCCGTGTTTACCGGCAAACAATATGGAGACGGGCATACGCCCGCCTCCATGTTTTGGCCTGAGGACATGAATACGGATTCCTGGTGTGAAACGGCGAAAAACGCCGGCATGCGGGGCATCGTGCTGACCTGCAAGCACTACGACGGCTTCTGCCTCTGGCCTTCGGATTATACCGATTACAGCGTCAAGAGCTCCAACTGGATGGAGGGCGAGGGGGACCTTGTGAAGCTTGTCGCCGATTCCTGCCGCCGCTACGGGCTGAAATTCGGCGTCTATATCGCCCCGTGGGACCGGCACGAAGCCACCTACGGCAGCGGTAAGCCCTTTGACGACTTTTTCTGCCATTTGCTCACCGAACTGCTGACAAACTACGGGGACGTGTTCTGCGTGTGGCTGGACGGTATCTGCGGCTCGGATGAAAAGCGCGTTCAGGATTACGACTGGGCGCGGTATTACCGCACGATCCGGGAACTTGCTCCGGACGCGGCCATCTGTTTCCGCGGCCCCGACGTACGCTGGGGCGGCAACGAGCGCGGTTTTACCCGCTCTTCCGAATGGAGCTGCGTGCCCGCCTATCTCGGCGTGGACGAGAAGGGGAATTCCCCCACCGCCGCATCCAAAAAGAAGCTGACGCTGATGGACGTGGACCTGGGCAGCCGCAAGGCCGTGAAGGACGAGACGGATTTCATCTGGTATCCCTGCGAGGTCTCCGTGCCCATGCGCGCCCATTGGTTCTTTGACGAAGCGGATAAGTATTCCTCCAAAACAAAAGACAAGCTGATCAAGCTTTATCTGAACACGGTGGGCAACAACGCCAACCTGATGCTGGGCCTGTCGCCCAATAAGCGCGGCGTACTGGACGATACCGACACGCAGATCCTGACCTCCTTCGGCAAGGATCTCGGCATTTTCTTCGGTTTCAATCTCGTCACCGACTGCGCGTCGATCACGGCTTCCAGCGAGTATGACGAGAGCCATTCCGTCCGAAAGCTGCTCGCCGACGACCGGAAGGGAAGCTGGCGGCCCGCGGATGGCGACAAAAAGCCGGAGATCATCGTCGAGTTCAGGGAAGAAGAGCTGTTTGACAAGATCATGATCGGAGAAAATACCGCAAACGGCCAGCACGTTGAGGCGTTTGAAGTCTTTTTCCTGAATGAGAAAGGAAAATGGAAGAAAATCAGCGAAGGGGAGACCGTCGGCTATAAAAAGATCTGCGGTGTGGCCCCAATGAAGGCAAAAAAGGTGAAGATCGTCTTCACAGAGTTCCGCTCCTTCTTTGAAATCAATAAATTACAGATCAACTGAAAAAGCGACCGGGAAAGGGGCTGTTGCAAATTCCGGAACAGGAGATTCAACAGCCCTGATTTTTATGGCAA